>NZ_JBEXTX010000047.1:0-54118 GCF_040614175.1 Amycolatopsis sp. NPDC006131 | reverse complement strand
ATCGGGAAGTTCCACGGGATGATCTGGGCGACCACGCCGAGCGGCTCGTGGAAGTGGTAGGCCACGGTGTCCGCGTCGACCTGCGAGATGCCGCCCTCCTGGGCGCGGATGGCGCCGGCGAAGTAGCGGAAGTGGTCGATCGCCAGCGGGATGTCGGCGGCCAGGGTCTCGCGGACCGGCTTGCCGTTCTCCCACGACTCGGCCACCGCGAGCTTCTCGAGGTTGGCTTCCATCCGGTCGGCGATCTTCAGCAGCACGGCGGCGCGCTCGGCGGGGGAGGTGCGACCCCACGCGGCGGCGGCGCCGGTGGCGGCGGCGACCGCGCGGTCGACGTCCTCGGCCGTGCCACGCGCGACCTCGGTGAAGGTCTTGCCGGTGACCGGCGTCGGGTTCTCGAAGTACTCGCCCTTCGCCGGCGGGACGTACTCGCCGCCGATGAAGTGGTCGTACCGCGGTTCGAACGCGACGACGCTGCCGGTTTCGCCCGGCGCGGCGTACTTCGTCATGAGCCTGCCTCCTGGATCGGTGTTCGGTGCGAACGGCTGCACCGGGCGCCAAGCTAGGGAAGGCGACGTTGCAGCGTCGTTGCAACGGTTGCCGAATGCGGCAGGCGCCCGGCATGCTTTCGGTGCCCGTTCCGTCGACGACGCCGGAGTGCTCAATGGACGCCGAAACCGTGACCGACGCCCCGACGGCGCTGCACCTGGCGTCGGACCCGCTGGCGCAGTTCGAAGTGCTCCAACAGGTTCGCGAAGCAACTCTGAGTGGTGACCGCGCGCAGTTTTCACCCCGTCCGGTGATTTCCGAGTCCTGGCAACGCTCACTCGCCGCGCACATCGATCCGGACGACTTCCGTCCGCCGATCGTCTACGCGCCGGACGAGGTGGCCGACGTCCGCGACGCCCACCCGTTGCACGCCGTTCTGCCGACCCTGCGTGAACTGCTGGGCAGCATCGCCGACGAGTCGCGGCACGTCATGATCGTCACCGACGCCGAGGGCACGATCCTGTGGCGGGAGGGGCCCGCCAACCTGTGCAGCCAGGCGGACCCGGTCGGGCTGTGCGAGGGGACCGGCTGGTCCGAGCGGGCGATCGGCACCAACGCGATGGGCACCGCGCTCGCCGTGGACGCCCCGGTGCAGATCTACTCGGCCGAGCACCTCGTGAAGACCTACCACGGCTGGACCTGCGCGGCCGCCCCGATCCACGACCCGGACACCGGCGACCTGCTCGGCGCGATCGACGTCAGCGGGCTGCTCGACACGCTGCACCCGGCGACGGTTTCGCTGGTCAACGCCACCGCGCAGCTCGCCGAGAGCCACCTGCGGCGGCGGATGGAGTGGCTGGACGGCCAGCTGCTGACGAAGAACATGCCGCACTTGGCGCGGCTGCGGGGCGAGCCGGGCGCGCTGCTCACCCCGACCGGGCGGGTGATCGCGGCCGACCGGCTCGGGCGGCTGCCGAAGCGGGTCGCGGTGGACGCCGACCGGGTGCTGCTCGACGACGGCAGGGAGGCGCACGTCGAGCCGCTGCCGGAGGGGTACCTGCTGCGGCTCCGGACGACCACGGCCACCCGGCGGCCGACGCTCGAACTGTCCTTCCTCGGCGACAACCCGGCCGCGGTGATGAACGGCCGCGCGCTGCCGCTGACCCTGCGGCGCGCGGAGATCCTCGCCCTGCTCGCGCTGCACCCCGCCGGGCTGACCGCCGAGCAGCTGGCGTTGCAGCTCTACGGCGACGACGGCAACCCGACGACCGTGCGGGCGGAGATCCACCGGTTGCGCGGGCAGCTCGGCGGTGACGTCATGCGGGCCAAGCCCTACCAGCTTCGTGCCGAGGTGGAGGCCGATTTCCTGCGTGCGCGGCGGGCGTTGAACACCGGTGACGTCGCCGCGGCCGTCGCGGCCTGCCCGGCGCCGTTGCTGAACCGGTCGGACGCGCCCGCGATCCGCGCCGAGCGGGAGCAGCTGGTCGCCGCGGTGCGCACCGCGGTGCTCGGCCACCCCGATCCGGACCTGCTGTGGACCTTCGCGCAGAGCGAGACCGGCCGGGACGACGTCGAGGTGTTCGAGCACCTCACCCGCCGCCTGCCCGCCGACGACCCCAGGCGGGCCGTGGCGTCGGCCCGCCTGGAGTGGCTACTCGGCGAGGACTAGCCGACGAACTTCTCCTCGGCGACCTGCCGCGCGTGCAGCACGTCGCCGATGAAGAAGTCGTACAGCAGCGCGCCGACGACGGCGCCGACGAGCGGGCCGGCGATCGGCACCCACAGGTAGGGGTCCATCGCGGTGTCGCCCCAGCCGGCGAAGAACGCGAACAGCCGCGGCCCGAAGTCGCGTGCCGGGTTGATCGCGTAGCCGGCGTTCGCGCCGTAGGACAGCCCGATCGCGGCGACCGTGAACCCGATCAGCAAAGGCCCCATCTTCGGGGAGATCGCCTTGTTGCGGGCGTCGATCAGGGCGAGCACCACCACGAGCAGCACCGCCGTGCCGACGACCTGGTCCAGCAGCGGGCCGAACCAGCTGGTGAAGTACGGCGCCGGGACGGTCGCGAAGATCGAGAACGTCGCCTCGCTCTTCGGCGTCCCGGCCGCGGTGTCGAACGCGCTGATCGCCGGGTGGTAGACGGCGTACACGAGCGCGGCGCCGGTGAACGCGCCGGCCAGTTGCGCGCCGCAGTAGCCGGGCACCTTGCGCCACGGGAACCGCCGCCGCACGGCCATCGCGAGCGTCACGGCGGGGTTGAGGTGCGCCCCGCTGACGCCGCCGGCCACGTAGACCGCGAAGGCCACGGCGAAGGCCCAGCCCCACACGATCAGCAGCCAGTCGCCGGTGCCCTGGAAGATCGTGGTGGCCCCGGCGGTGCGCCCGGAGCCGGGCAGGCCCGCGACGGCCATCGCCACGCAGGCGTCGCCGAGCGCGATGAGCAGGAACGTGCCGAAGAACTCGGCGAGCAGGTCGCCACGGCCGCCGGTCAACCGGCTCAGGCCGGGGGGCCGGCGCAGGGGTGCCACATCGGTCACTGGGTCCTCCTTGACGCAGTACGGATGCCGGACAGGTTGCGAAGCCGCAGGTTGCACCGACGTTGCGCCGCTGGGCCGGCCGCAGTTCGCTCGGGTGGCCGGCTCGCTGGGTGGTGGCCAACACGCTGGAGGGGCGGCCGCCCGCCGCACCTGCCGCAGCCTGCCGCGCCTGGTCGGGGGCGGACCGCCTGCCGCCCGGAGCGGCGAGCCCGCCGCCGGGAGGGATCGACACGGCCGCCGGTGCGGCTGTTGCCGCCTTCGGGGGGCGGCTCGCCGCCGGGTGGCCGGCTCCTCGCGGGCGCGGGGAACGCTGAGCCAGGGGTGGCCCGCTCGCCGGAGCGGCCACCGCCGCCTGGAGTGGGCGACTTGCCGCTCGGCGCGGCGATCGTCGCGTGGAGTGGGGGACTTGCCGGTCGGCGTGGCGATCGTCGCGTGGAGTGGGGGACTTGCCGGTCGGCGTGGCCATCGCCGCGTGGAGTGGGGGACTTGCCGCTCGGCGTGGCCATCGCCGCGTGGAGTGGGGGACTTGCCGCTCGGCGTGGTCATCGTCGCCTGGAGTGGGGGACTTGCCGCTCGGCGTGGCCATCGCCGCCTGAAGTGTCCGAGCCTCGCCGGTGCGCGGAACGCTGCGCTCGGTGCCGCCATTGCCGCCCGGGCCGGGCGGCTCGCCGCCCGCAGCGGCGAGCCCGCCGCCGAGAGGAGCCGCCACGGTGCCGGGTGGCGGGGTTCGGTTCCTCCGAGTGGGGTTCGCCGAGCCGAGTGGGGGTTCGCCGAGCCGGGTGGCCGCTCACCTCGGCCCGTGACGTGCAACGTTGATGCAACGTGACGCCGCTTACGGTCCGGCCCGTGACTACTCCGAGCCAGGTGGACCTCGACCCGGGCCGGGACTACCCGCTCGCGGCGCGGCGCCCCGAACTGCTGAAGACCCCGACCGGAAAACGCCTCGACGAGCTCACCATGGCGGCCGTGCTCGCCGGTGAGGTCGCGCCGGAGGACCTGCGCATCGCGCCGGAGACCCTGCGCCTGCAGGCCCAGATCGCCGAGCGCGTCGGCCGCCCGCAGCTCGCCCAGAACTTCCGCCGCGCGGCGGAGCTGACCGCGCTGCCCGACGAGCTGGTGCTGTCGATCTACAACTCGCTCCGGCCGCGCGCCTCCGCCAAGGCAAAGCTCGGCGAGATCGCCGACGAGCTGGAGTCCAAGTACTCCGCGACGCTGTGCGCGCAGCTCGTCCGCGAGGCCGCCGACGTCTACGAACGACGCGACATCCTGGCACGGGAGGACGGCCGATGACGGGCGCACGACGGTCGAAGCGGACCGAGGCTCTGGAGCAGCGGCCGGTCAACCTCGACGGGTTCGTCGAGGAGTGGCCCGAGGTCGGCATGGTCGCGATGGACAGCCCGTACGACCCGGAACCGGGCGTGCGCGTCGAGGACGGCGTGATCGTCGAGATGGACGGCAAGCCACGGGCCGAGTTCGACTTCCTCGACCAGTTCATCGCCGACCACGCGATCGACGTCGAGGCCACCGAGCACGCGATGGCCGTGCCCGCGGTGGAGATCGCGCACCTGCTGGTCGATCCGCGCGCCACCCGGCAGGACGTGCTCGCCCTGACCCGCGGGCTCACCCCGGCGAAGCTGCTCGAAGTCGTCAAGACCATGAACGTGGTCGAGATGATGATGGCGCTGCAGAAGATGCGCGCCCGCCGCACGCCGGCGAACCAGGCGCACGCGACCAGCGCGCGGGACAACCCGGTGCAGGTCGCCGCCGACGCCGCGGAAGCCTCGCTGCGCGGCTTCCGGGAGTTGGAGACCACGCTCGGCGTCGTCCGGTACGCGCCGCTCGTGGCGATCGCGCTGCAGGTCGGCGCCCAGGCCGGCACGCCGGGCGTGCTGACCCAGTGCGCGCTGGAGGAGGCCACCGAGCTGGAGCTGGGCATGCGCGGGATCACCGCGTACGCCGAGACGATCTCGGTGTACGGCACCGAGCCGGTGTTCTGCGACGGCGACGACACCCCGTGGTCCAAGGCGTTCCTCGCCTCGGCCTACGCCTCGCGCGGCATCAAGATGCGGTTCACCTCGGGCACCGGGTCGGAGGTGCAGATGGGCAACGCCGAGGGCAAGTCCATGCTGTACCTGGAGATCCGCTGCATCCTGGTGACCAAGGGCGCCGGGGTGCAGGGCCTGCAGAACGGCTCGATCAGCTGCATCGGCGTGCCCGGCGCGGTGCCGGCCGGGATCCGCGCGGTGCTCGCGGAGAACCTGATCGCGAGCATGGTCGACCTGGAGTGCGCCTCCGGCAACGACCAGTCGTTCTCGCACTCGGACATGCGCCGCGTCGCCCGGTTGCTGCCGCAGCTGCTGCCCGGCACCGACTTCGTCTGCTCGGGCTACTCGTCGACGCCGAACTACGACAACATGTTCGCGGGATCCAATGTGGACGCCGAGGACTACGACGACTGGAATGTGCTGCAGCGCGACCTCCAGGTCGACGGCGGCCTGCGGCACGTGCCGGAGGCGGAGATCCTCGCCGCCCGCAACCGCGCCGCCCGCGCGCTGCAGGGCGTCTTCGCCCAGCTGGACCTGCCGCCGATCACCGACAAGGAGGTCGAGGCGGTCACCTACGCGCACGGCAGCAAGGACCTGCCGCTGCGGGACGTGCTGGAGGACCTGAAGGCGGCGCAGTCGGTGATGGACCGCGGCGTGACCGGGGTGGACATCGTGAAGGCCCTGGACGGCGCCGGGTTCACCGACATGGCCGAGTCGCTGCTGGCGGTGTTGCGGCAGCGCGTGTCCGGGGACCTGCTGCACACGTCGGCCATCCTGACCCCCGAGCTGGAGACGTTGTCCGCGATCAACGACGTCAACGACTACGCCGGCCCGGGCAGCGGCTACCGGCCGACCGGGGCGCGCTGGGAAGAGATGAAGCGTCTGCGCCACGTGGTGAGCGCGCAGAACCCGGAGCAGGAAGTCGTCTGAGGAGGAGTGCCATGACGGACACCAGTGTGGGCAGCCGGCGCACGCTCACCCTCGACGAGCGCGGGCCGGCCGGGCCAGGCACGCGCAGCGACGAGGTGGTCATCGGGTTGTCGCCCGCGTTCGGCGACTTCTTCACCAAGACCATCGTGGACATCCCGCACGCCGAGGTGCTGCGCGAGCTGCTCGCCGGCATCGAGGAGCAGGGCGTGCACGCCCGGGTGATCCGGTTCCGCGGCGGCTCGGACCTCGCGGTGATCGCGCACGCGGCGGCGAAGCTGTCCGGGTCGGGCATCGCGGTCGGCGTGCTGTCCCGCGGGACCACCATGATCCACCAGAAGGACCTGGTACGACTGTCCAACCTGGAGCTGTTCCCGCAGGCGCCGCTGATGGACCTGGAGACCTTCCGCAAGGTCGGCCGCAACGCCGCCCGCTACGCGAAGGGCGAGTCACCGGAGCCGGTGCCCGCGCGCAACGACTTCATGGCCCGCCCGCGCTGGCAGGCGAAGGCGGCGCTGCTGCACATCAAGGAGACCGAGTTCGTGGTGCCCGGCGCCGGACCCGTCGAGCTGGACGTGCGGATCCAGCTGGCCGATGCGGGCTGATCGCCATGGCGCTCGTGGTTGGCGTCGACATCGGGAACTCGACCACGGAGGCCTGCGTCGCCGAGATCGGGCAAGGCGGGCGCGTGACGTACCTGTCCGGCGCGCTCACGCCGACGTCCGGGGTGAAGGGCACGACCGACAACGTGCCCGGGGTCGTCGAGGTCGTGCGGCGAGCCCTGTCGTCCGCCGGACGGCCGGTGCGTGAGCTGAGCGCGGTGCTGGTCAACGAGGCCACGCCGGTGATCAGCGGGCTGGCGATGGAGACGATCACCGAGACGATCGTGACCGAGTCGACGATGATCGGGCACAACCCGGACACGCCCGGCGGTGCGGGACTCGGCGTCGGCGAGACCGTCGCGTTCGGGTCGCTGCCGGACTGCGCACCGGGCTCGAAGGTGATCTGCGTGGTCGGGTCCGGAGTGGACTTCGAGGACGCGGCGGCGGGCATCAACAAGGCCGTCGCGCGTGGCGTCGAGGTCACCGGCGCGATCGTGCACGCAGACGACGCGACGTTGATCGCGAACCGGTTGTCCGCGCCGATCCCGGTGGTCGACGAGGTCACGCTGGTGGAGAAGGTGCCGCTCGGCATGTCTGCCGCGGTCGAGGTGGCCGAGCCGGGTCGGACGATCCGGACCCTGTCGAACTCCTACGGCATCGCGACCGTCTTCGACCTCGACGCCGAGCAGACGCGGATGATCGCGCCGGTCGCGCGGGCGCTGGTCGGCAACCGGTCCGCGGTCGTCGTGCGCACGCCGAGCGGGGACGTGACCGGCCGGCGCATCCCGGCCGGGAGCCTGACGTTGATCGGTGGACAGGCCAAGCGGTCCGTGGAGATCGACGCGGGCGCCGCGGAGATCATGGCGACGTTGCGGCGGGTCCGTCCGCTGACCGACGCCACCGGCGAGGCGGGCACGCACGTGGGCGGCATGCTCGCGCGGGTCCGCGACACGATGTCCGAGCTGACCGGCACCGCGGTCGGCGCGGTGCGGATCCAGGACGTGCTGGCCGTCGACACGTTCGTGCCGCAGGAGGTGACCGGCGCGCTGGCCGGGGAGTTCGCGCTGGAGAACGCCGTCGCGCTGGCCGCGATGGTGCGCACGAGCCGCGGCCCGATGCGGCTGCTCGCCGAGAAGTTGCGTGAGGCGCTGGGTGTCGAGGTGCTGATCGGCGGGGTCGAGGCCGACATGGCGGTGCTCGGCGCGCTGACCACGCCGGGCACCGGGCGGCCCGTCGCGATCCTCGACCTCGGCGGCGGGTCCACCGACGCCGCGGTGGCCGGGGACGGGGTGGTGTGCTCGGTGCACCTGGCCGGGGCAGGCGACCTGGTGACCAAGCTGATCGACTCCGAGCTCGGCCTGGACAACCGCGAGCTGGCCGAGGACATCAAGAAGTACCCGCTGGCCAAGGCCGAGAGCTTCTTCCACGTGCGGATGGAGGACGGCACCGCGCGGTTCTTCGACGAACCGCTGCCCGCGGAGGCGTTCGCGCGGGTGGTCGTGTTGTCCGACGCCGGGATGCGGCCGGTGCCGACGCGGCACAACCTGGAGAAGATCCGCCAGGTGCGGCGCTCGGCGAAGCACAAGGTGTTCGTGATCAACGCGTTGCGCGCGCTGGAGCAGGTCGCGCCGGGCGGCAACCTGCGGCAGATCGGGTTCGTCGTGGTGCTCGGCGGGTCCGCATTGGACTTCGAGATCCCGGACATGATCGCGGAAGCGGTGGCCGGGATGGGGATCGTGTGCGGCACGGGCAACGTGCGCGGCAGCGAGGGGCCGCGCAATGCGGTGGCGACCGGGCTGGTCGCGAGCCACGCGCTGGACGTTTCGCTGGAAACGGCGGGCTGATGCAGGGGCCGGCGGTGGTGGTGCGGTGCCTGGACGTGACTTCGCCTGCGCTGCGGGAGATCCGCGCCGGGATGGAGGAGGAGGGCGTGCCGCTGGTGGTCGAGGAGGTGTCCGAAGGGGACGCTGTTGATCTCGGTTATGCCGCTGCTCGGCTGTCCTCTTTGGATGTGGGGATCGGCGTCGCGGACGAGGTGTGCGTCCACCACGCCAAACGCCCGGCCGGTTCGCCCGCGCTGACCGGGCCGCTGTCCCGCGCGCGGGTGCTCGGACACAACGCGGCCCGCATGGTCGTCGGAATTCCGCTCAAGTGAAGGAGAAAACGTGGCACCACGTCTCGCACTGGCCGATGCCCAGCCGGTTCTCGAAGCCGCGCTGGCGAAGGCCGAGGAGATCGGGCAGCCGATGAACGTGGCCGTCGTCGACGACGGTGGGCACCTGATCGCGTTCGCCCGGCAGGACGGCGCGATCCTGGGCAGCATCGACATCGCGATCCGCAAGGCGCGCACGGCCGCGCTGCTGAAGATGACGACGGCTCAGCTGGGCGAGGCGGCGGCGCCCGGCGCGCCGTTGTACGGGATCGAGGTGACCAACGGCGGGCTGGTCATCTTCGGCGGCGGGATCCCGCTGGTGCGGGGCCGGGAGGTGGTCGGGGCCATCGGGGTCAGCGCGGGCTCGGTCGAGCAGGACACCGAGGTGGCCGAAGCGGGCGTGGCGGCCTTGCCGAAGCGGGGGCGCCGCTGACAGAGTCCGGGGCATGACGGTATGGCCGATCCTGCACTACGACGACACGTCGGCGGCGCTGCGGTTCCTCGTCGACGTCCTGGGGTTCACGGAGGAGGTCGCCGCCCGGGACGACGACGGTGACGTGGTGCACGCCGAGGTGAGCTGGCCCGGCGGCGGGCGGCTGGTGTTCGGCGGGACGAAACACGTGGAGAGCGTGCACGGGCGGATGCGCGCGGGCAGCAACGCGGTGTACGTCGTGACGGACGACGTGGCGGGCGTGTACGAGCGGGCGCGGGCGGCGGGTGCTTCGGTCCTGGAGCCGCCGCAGCACGCCCGGTTCGGTTCCGGGGCCGAGTCGCTGATCTGCACGATCGAGGATCCGGAGGGCAACCTCTGGACCTTCGGCACGTACCGGTGAGCCGGGAGATCCGCTCGCTGGAGGACGTGCTGCGGCTGCTGGACGGAATGGTGGTGCCGGGCGTCCGCGGCGGCGGGTGGGACGGTTTCCACGCGGACCGGGATGTGCCGTTCGGCGCGGACAAGCCGGACGAGAACCTGGTGGCCTGGATCGAGGGCGGCCTGATCGAGCCGGGGCGCGCGCTGGACGTGGGCTGCGGAGCGGGGCGCAATGCGCGGTACCTGGCCGCGCAGGGCTTCGAGGTCGATGCTGTCGACATATCGCCAACCGCGATCGAATGGGCGGCTGGGGAGCCCGGTGTGCGGTTCCACTGCGGGAACATCTTCGAGGTGACCCTCGCCGGTGCGTACGACCTGGTCTACGACTCCGGGTGCTTCCACCACCTGCCGCCGCACCGGCGGTTGAGCTACGTGGACATGCTGCGGCGGTCGCTGGCCCCTGGCGGCTATTTCGGGCTGGTCAGCTTCGGCGACGGCGGTGCCGAGTTGTCTGACTCGGAGGTGTACGAGCAGGGCAGCACGGGCGGCGGGCTGGCGTATTCGGCGGCGGACCTGCGCGAGATCTTCGCCGAGCTGGACGTGGTCGAGCAGCGGAACATGGCGGAGCAGCCGGAGGACTCGGAGCTGTTCGGGAAGTCCGGCCTGCGGACGGCGCTCTTCCGGGCCCGGGGGAGGCGGGCGCGGGAGGACCGCGCCACGGTGCTGCGCGGGCTGCTGACGATCTACGACCAGCGCCACGACCTGGTCGACGCGCTGTGGGAGGCGACGGACCCGCAGGCGGCGGTGCAGGAGGTGCTCGGCGTCAGCGAGCTACAGGCGCGGGCGATCCTGGACCTGCAGCTGCGCCGCCTGACGCCCCTGCAGCGGGACTTGCTGCGCGAGGAGCTGGAACAGCTGGAGGAGCCGCCGGAGTGAGCGGGCCCTCCCCTCGATCACCCGGCTACTCCGGCTTCGTGCCCAGCAAGTGATGCGCCTCCAGCGTGATCTGCATCTTCAGCCGCTCCTGGGGGTCGCCCAGGCGGGCTCCGAACAGCTCCGTCAGCTGCGCCACCCGGTACCGCACCGTTTGCGGGTGGATGTCCAGCAACCGGGCGATCTCCAGGGTGGCTCCGTTGCACTTGAGCCACGCCAGGAGCGTCTCGGCCAGCCGTAGCTGCTGCTTCGCCGTCAGGGACGCGAACGGGGCCAGCACCCGGGCCGACAACTCGTCCAGCAGGAAACGTTCCTGCAGCAACCACAGCGTCGTCAGGTGGTCCGCCGCATGCACCACCTGCGCGGCCGGGATCACGCCACCTCTCATCAGCTCCAGCGTGCGTCGCGCCCAGTGGAGGGACGTTGCGGCGTCCGAGAGCCGTACGCGGGGGCCCACGGCTGCCCGCCAGTGGGGCATCTCCGGCAGGTCCCGGGACGGGTCCGGCGTGATCAGGCACGGCTCGGCGCCTTCCAGGTCCAGCAACACGTCGTCGCCGAGGGTGGGGGCGAACTGCTCCTCCGTCAGCGGCTCCAGCGCGACCACGGTGACCCACTCGGGCAACGTCCACTGCGCTGCCTCCGCCATCGACGCCACCGCCGCGGGCGATGACGGTGGCGTCGCAAGGATCAGCTCCAGCAGCCGGCGCCGCCGCCGCTCCAGCGTGCCCGTCGCACGTGCCTGTGCCAGCGTGTAACCCTCCACCGAGTACGACGAAATCTCGTCCACGTAAGCGAAGATCGCTTCCGCGCTCACGCACAGCATCGGCACCGGCAACCGCATCGACTGGCCGAAGTTCGACACGTACCGCCAAGCCGCCTGGCCGCCAGCGCGGTACGCCGCCTGCAACGAGTTCAGGCTCCCGCCGTCGTGGTAGACGCGTTTGCCGACCTCGTGGAACAACTTGCCCCACCGGTCCGGTGTGGACCGCGTGTCCTCGATGCTGTCCAGGCAGCTCACCACCGCCTGTTCGATGGCCCGCACGATCACCTCGCCGAACTGCCCCTCCAGCGGCTTGGCGTACTCGGGCACCGCGTGCTGGATCTCGTCGAGGATCCTCGTCGCCAGCCGGTCCGCGTGCGGGCGGAACCGCCGGGCGAGCTCCGCGGGCAGCGAGAGCCACAGTCGCCGTGCCTGACCGGTCGCCATGTCCCGAATCAACGCACATCCACCCACACCACGCAACGCTCGCCCGCCGACACTGTCACGCCTGAACGCACCCGCCGCGGAAAATGTGTCACCGGCAAGCGAAAAACCTCGTCACCCCTGTTCCCGCGCGGACGCCGTTGTTAGCTTGGCGCTCCGGCCAGGTTGGGAGGAGGTGGATGGCAGGACTCGCGTCACGGTGCTTCCGGCACGCGCCCTGGGTGATCGCGTTGTGGTTGCTCGCCCTCGCCGGTCTCGTGCTCGCCGCGCAACACGCCGGTGCCGCGTACCGGGACACGGTCGCGTTGCCTGCCGCGGACAGCACCCGCGCCGCCGAGCTGTTGCCCAAGGGCGACATCGAACGCGTGGTCGTCACCGCCCCGGGCACGATCGACGCGGCCAGGGACCGGATCGAACCGCTGCTCCGCGATCTGTCTGATTTGGACCGCGTCGTCCAGGTAATTTCGCCCTACACCGCACCGGAACTGGTGTCGGCCGACCGGCGCACCGCGGTGATCCTCGTCAGCTTCGACGCCCCCGCCGACCAACTCGCTCCCGAACTGGCCCGCGAACTCATCGAAACCGTCCAAACGGATGGCCTGACCGTCGGCGTGTCGGGACAGCTCGCCGCGATGACGGTCGGCGCGCCCAACCTCGGCAACGCCGGCATCGGCCTGCTCGCGGCCGCGATCGTCCTGCTGATCACGTTCGGCTCGCTCAGCTGCGTGGTGCTGCCGGTGGTCACCGCGGCGGTGTCGGTCGGGTCCGCGCTGGCCGTGGTCGTGCTGCTGTCGCACGTGCTCACCGTGCCGAAGATCAGCACCGAGATCGCCGCGCTGCTCGGCCTCGGCGTCGGTGTGGACTACGCGTTGTTCGTGCTCACCCGCTACCGGCAGGGGCTGCGCGAAGGCCTGCCGCCGCGAGCGGCGCTGGAACGCGCGGCCGACACCTCGGGCCGCAGCGTGGTCTTCGCCGGGGTCACGGTGTGCGTGTCGCTGGCCGGGATGTTCACCGTCGGCATGGCGTTCCTGAACGGAATCGCCATCACCTCCGCGGTGTCGGTCGGCCTCACCATGCTCGCGGCGCTCACGCTGCTCCCGGCGTTGCTGCGGCTCACCGGCATGCGGAAGCTTCCCCGGCATTCCGCGCCCGGCCGCGGCTGGGCCGGGCTGGCGCGCTCGGTCACCCGTCGGCCCGCGCCCTACGCGATCGCCGCGGTGCTGGTCATCGCGGTGCTGGCCGCGCCCGCGCTGGGACTGCGGCTGGGCATGCCCGGCGCCGGGCACGATCCGCCCGGCAGCCCGACGAAGGTCGCCGACGCGCTGCTCGCCGAGGGTTTCGGCCCCGGCGCGAACGGCCAGCTGGTCCTCGTCCCCGAGCGGCCCGATCCGGTGGCGGCCGAAGCCCTCCGCGAGATCGTCGCCACCAGGGCGGACGTCGCGCCGGGGCCGGTCCTCACGGTCACGCCCCGCACCGGCCCGGACGACCCGGCCACCGCGGAACTCGTGGGATGGCTGCGGGAGGTCGCCGGCCCCGGCTGGCACGTCGGTGGCGCCGTCGCCGTGCAGACCGACTTCTCGGCCGCGGTGACCAGCCGGTTGCCGCTCTTCCTCGCCGCCGTCGTGGCGATCTCGGTGCTGCTGCTGGCACTGGTGTTCCGCAGCGTGCTGATCCCGCTGACGGCGGCGGTGATGAACCTGGTCACCGCGGGCGCGACGATCGGCGTCGTGGTGGCGGTGTTCGGCGGCCCGATCGAGCCGTACCTGCCGGTGTTCCTGTTCGCGGGCCTGTTCGGGCTGTCGATGGACTACGAGGTCTTCCTGATCTCCCGCATCCAGGAGGAGTGGCGCCGCACCGGCCACACCCGCACCGCGATCGTCGACGGGCTGGTCTCGACCGGGCGCACCATCACCGCGGCCGCGTTGATCATGGCGCTGGTGTTCGCGGCGTTCGCGTTCGTGGACAGCCGAGTCGTGCGTGAGGCGGGGGTCGGGCTCACCGTCGCGGTGCTGCTGGACGCGGTCGTGATCCGCTGCCTGCTCGTGCCCGCCGTCATGGTCCGGCTCGGCGCGGCGAACTGGTGGCCATCGCGCCGTCGTGAGCATCCGGCCGCGCCGATCCCTGACGCACGTGACAAAGCCGGGTGGATCCATTGAACGCCAAGGGTTTGATCGTTAGCGTCGGCCCGATGAAACACCGCGTGACCGCCGTCGTTCTCGCATTGCTGGGGACCGTCCTCCCGGGAGTGTCCACCGCCGCCGGGGGTTTCGGCACGCAGTTCCTGGACATCCACGCGGCCGACGGCGTCGCGCTAGGTGCGATGGTGATGGAGCCGTCGGCGCCCGGACCGCACCCGCTGGCCGTCCTCATCGGAGCGTGGGGTGGCGGCCGGACGCAGAACATCATCCCGGCGCGGGACCTGGCGAACCGCGGCTACGTCGTCGTTTCCTACGGCGCACGGGGTTTCGGCGAATCGACCGGCGAGGTCGAGGTGGCCGGGCCGGAGGACATCAGCGACGTCACGACGGTGATCGACTGGGCGCTGCGCAACACCGACGCGGATCCGTCCCGCATCGGCGTCGGCGGCGTCTCCTACGGCGCCGGGATCGCGTTGATCGCCTCCGGGTTCGACCCGCGGATCCGGGCCGTGGCCTCGCTGAGCGGATGGGCCGACCTGGTCGCCTCGCTGAGCACGAACGACACCCGGCACGGACTCGCCGGACTGGTGCTCTACCTGTCCGGCAAGGCGAACGGCACGCTCAGCGCGGAAGCCGACGCCATGCTCCGGACTTACCTGGAGCCGCGCATCTCCGACGCCGACTCGGCGGCCGTGATCGAGTGGTCCCGGTCCCGCTCGCCCGCGACGTACCTGGACCGCATCAACGCGAACCGGCCCGCGGTGCTGGCCATCCAGACGTGGAGCGAGACGATGTTCCCACCGGGTCAGATGGCTGAGTTCTACCAGCGCCTGACCGGGCCGAAGCGCGCCGAGTTCGTGCCCGGCGACCACGCGGCCGCCGAGTCCGGCGGCCTGCTCGGGCTGCCCAGCGACACGTGGACCTCGGTCTACCGCTGGTTCGACGCCCACGTGGCGGGCACCGACACCTCGATCGCAGGCGAACCGCCGGTCGTCACCCGCGCCCGGCCCGGCATGCAGCAACCGGCCTACCGGTCCACTTGGGACGAGTTCCTCGGTGAGCCGGAGCGCGCCTACCTTGGCGCAGACGCCCTGCAGGACCAGCCCGCCGCGTGGAGCCGCAATGTAGCGGCGGACCGCGACACCGTCGCCGACGGCGGCGTGCCGCTGGCGACCTACAGCCTGGAGGCGATGACCGGCAACCCGCCCAACATCTTCCTGCCCCAGGTCGACCCGGGCAGCGGAGCGGTGTGGAGTCAGGCGCCAAGGGGCGAACCGGTCGAGATCCGCGGCTCGATGCACGCGCACCTGACCGTGATCCCGCCCGCCGCGACCGGCACCGCGGTGGCCTACGTCTACGACGTCGACCCGTTCGGCATGGGCAGCCTGATCAGCTATCTGCCCTACAGCTGGAAGACCGCGACGCCGGGGCAGCCGCTGCCTGCCGACTTCATGTTCACCCCCACCGCCTACACCGTCGCCGCGGGACACCACCTCGCGCTCGTCATCGACTCCAAGGACCCGCTGTTCCTGGACTGGAACTCCGGCGGCGGACGGCTCGGTTTCGCCTCCACCACCGCCGATCCGGCCTGGCTCGACGTACCTGTGCAACCCGGGAGGGCATGAGTGACCACCACCATCCGCGAGGAGTTCACCGCGCTGCGCGCCGGCGGCCTCAACTGGGACGTCCTGCCGCTGCGCCTGTTCGCCAAGGGCAACGCGAAGTTCTGGAACCCGGCCGACATCGACTTCGGCCAGGACGCCAGGGACTGGGCGGCGCTGTCGGACGCGCAGCGGTTCGCCGCGACGATGCTGTGCGCGCAGTTCGCCGGCGGCGAGGAGGCCGTCACGCACGACATCCAGCCGTTCCTGTCCGCGATGGCCGCAGAAGGCCGGTTCGCCGACGAGATGTACCTGACCCAGTTCTGCTTCGAGGAGGCCAAGCACACGCAGGTCTTCCGGCTGTGGCTGGACGCCGTGGGAGTCACCGGGAACCTGCACGAGCACGTCGAGGACAACCCCGGCTACCGGGCCATCTTCTACGACGCGCTGCCCACGGCGCTGGAGCGTCTCAAGCACGATCCCAGCCCGGCCAACCAGGTCCGCGCCTCGGTGGTCTACAACCACGTGGTCGAGGGCGTGCTCGCGCTGACCGGGTACTTCGTGTGGAACCGGGCCTGCCGGGCGCACGGCATCCTGCCCGGGATGCAGGAGCTGATCCGCCGCATCGGCGACGACGAACGGCGGCACATGGCGTGGGGCACCTTCACCTGCCGACGCCACGTCGCGGCCGACGACGCGAACTGGCAGGTCGTGCAGGACGAGATGCAGGCGCTGCTGCCGCACGCCATCGCGCAGATCGAGTGGACCACGAAGAAGCTCGACGGCGACCCGTTCGACCTGCGGCTGGACGGGGTCATGGACTACGCCGCCGACCACGCGATGCGCCGCCTCAAGGCGATCGAGTCGGCGCGCGGGATGCCGGTGCACCAGATTGACCTGGACTACAGCCCGGAGCAGCTGGAAGAGGACTTCCACGACGAAGACGCGGCGCGGTGAGCGGCCGTGAACCCGGGCCGCACGCTGCTGGTCGTCGCGCTCGGCGCGTTCGTGACGACCCTGGACAACACGATCGTCGCCGCCGGGGTGCCCTCGATCGGGCACGACCTCTCGCTGGACCTCGCGACGTTGCAGTGGGTCAGCATCGGCTACATGCTGCCGTTCGCGGGCCTGCTGCTGGTCGCCGGGACGCTGGTCGACCGGTGGGGTCAGCGGGGGACGCTGGGCGGCGGTCTGGTCGCCTTCGGGCTGGGCGCGGTGGCCGGCGGCTTCGCGACCACCGGGGCGCTGCTGATCGCGGCACGCGTCGTGCAGGGCCTGGCCGCCGCGTTCCTCGTGCCCGCCCTGCTCAGCCTGCTGCGCACCAACCTGGACAGCAGGCAGCGGGCCATCGGCGCGACGCTGTGGACGGCGTGCCTGGCGGTGGCGCTCGCGCTCGGCCCGACGCTGGGCGGGCTGCTGTCCGAGTACCTCGGCTGGAGCTGGATCTTCTTCAGCAACGTGCCGTTCGTGCTGGTCATGCTCGTGTTGCTGCCTGCGACGGCGGGCACCGGGCGGGTGCGGGGCGCACGGCGGCCCGCACTCGGCGCGATGGTGCTGGTGACGGCCGGGCTCGTGCTGGTCGCGGCCGCGATGGTCGGGCTCGGCGACGACGCCCGGCTGTCCGAGGCGGCGCCGCTGCTCGGCGGGCTGGCCCTGATCGCCTGGTTTACGGTGCGGGAACGCCGTGCGCGGGAGCCGCTCGTGCCGCGCGATCTGGTGCGGGAGCGGGTGTTCACCGGGGCGCTGGCCGTGCAACTGCTGTGGGGACTCGGGGTGTCCGGGATCTTCTTCTTCACCCCGTTGCTGCACCAGGACTCGCTGGGCCTGAGCCCGGTGGGCGCGGGCTTGCCGCTGGTGCTGGTCGCGGTCGCCATCATGGCGGTGACCCCGGCGGTGCCGCGGATCATGGCGCTACTAGGTCCACACCGGACGGTGTGTGCCGGGTTGCTGGTGGTGGCGCTCGGTCTGCTCGCGGTGGCCGTGATCAACCACATCCCCGAGGTGCCGCCGCGGATACCCGGCCTGCTCCTGATCGGCGCCGGCTCGGCGCTGACCACACCGCTGACCTCGTACTCCCTGGAAATCATCGACGAACGGCACGCGGGCACCGCATCGGGACTGCTGACGGCGTCGCGTGAGCTGTCCAGCGCCATGGGCGTCGCGTTGATCGGCGCGGTGCTGACCGCCGTGCGCGCCGCCCGGCTGGACGAGGGCGCGCTGGGCGGGCCCGCGCTCGCCACCGGCTACACCGCCGGGCTCATCGTCGCGGCGGCACTGGAAATCGCCGGCGCGGTGCTCGCCCTGTGGGTGTTCCGCGCTCCCGCCCGCAAAGTTCTGCCCGTCGTGACAACGGAGTCGGCCGGATCCTCGTCCCGCGGTGAGTAAGCCGGACACGATCGATTGACATCCCATTCAGCCCGAAAATAACCTCCGGCGCACGGACTTTTCGGGCACGGAAATTTCCCGAGGGACTCGATGACTGAGAACTCTTCGTTCGCGACCATGCTCGGACACTGGTCCCGCGTGCAGGGCGGCGAAATCGCCGTGACGTTCCTGGACTACCGCGCCAGCGCCGACGGCAACGCGATTTCCCTGACCTGGCGCGAACTCGACGACCGCGTCAGCGCGGTGGCCGAGCGGGCCCGTGAGCTGGCCGGGCCGGGCGAGCGCGCGGCCGTGCTGGTGAACCAGTCCGCCGACTACGTGGTGGCATTCCTCGCGGCGATCCGCGCCGGCCTGGTCGCCGTCCCGCTGTTCGCGCCGTCCCTGCCCGGGCACGGCGACCGGCTCACCGCCGTGCTCGACGACTGCTCGCCCGCGCTCGTGCTGACCACCGACGACGAGCGCGACGACGTCAAGGGCCTGGTGACCGGACCGGAAATCCTGGTGGTGGACACTATTCCGGCCGAGCCGGGCACGCGGGAGTGGCCGGCGCCGGACCCGGACGACCTCGCCTACCTGCAGTACACCTCGGGTTCGACGCGCAGCCCCGCGGGCGTCATGTTGACGCACCGCAACGTGGTCACCAACGCACAGCAGGCGCTGCGGGCCTACGGCGCACGGCGCGGCGCCACGTCCACGGTGAGCTGGCTGCCGCTGTTCCACGACATGGGCCTGATCCTCGGCGCCGGCGCGCCCGTGGTCGGCGGCCTGACCTCGGTGCTGATGGACCCGCTGGCGTTCCTGGAGCGGCCCGAGCGGTGGCTGCGCGCGTTGTCGGCGAGCCCGGGCGCGATCAGCGCCGCGCCGAACTTCGCCTACGCCTACAGCGCGTCCCGGGTGTCCGAGCGGGAGAAGAGCTACCTGGAGCTGAGCCGGGTGGTGTCGCTGATCAACGGCAGCGAACCGGTCCTGCCCTCCACGATCGCGAAGTTCCAGGACGTGTTCGCCGAGTGCGGGCTGCGGCCCGAGGTGCACCGCGCGTCCTACGGCCTGGCGGAGGCGACCGTGCTGGTGTCGGTGACCGACGCCGGTGCGCCGTCGCGGCAGGTCACCTTCGACCGGGAACGCTTGGCGGCCGGCACCGCGACACCCGCCTCCGGCGGCGCCACCACGACCCTGGTGTCCTGCGGACGGCCGGTGGACCAGCGGATCCGGATCGTCGACCCGGACGGGGTCCCGGTCCCGGACGGCACGGTCGGC
Source organism: Amycolatopsis sp. NPDC006131 (assembly GCF_040614175.1). Taxonomy (NCBI): domain Bacteria; kingdom Bacillati; phylum Actinomycetota; class Actinomycetes; order Pseudonocardiales; family Pseudonocardiaceae; genus Amycolatopsis; species Amycolatopsis sp. NPDC006131. The sequence continues at coordinate 35,042 of NZ_JBEXTX010000047.1, read as the reverse complement.
GAGATCTGGGTCAGCGGCCCGAACATCGGCCGGGGCTACTGGAACCGGCCGGATGCCACCTTCGGCCGCCGGGTGACCGGCGAGCCCGGCGACTGGCTGGCGACCGGCGACCTCGGGGTCCTGTTCGAGGGCGAGCTGTTCATGACCGGCCGGATGAAGGACCTGATCATCGTCGACGGGCGCAACCACTACCCGCAGGACGTCGAGCAGACCGTCGAGGCGCACCCGGTGGTCCGGCCGCACTCCGCCGCCGCCTTCTCGGTGCCGGGCGAGGACGGCGAGGCGGCGGTGGTCGTGCTGGAACGGGCCCGCGACACCGAGGCGGACTTCGGCGAGGTGGCGGCCTGGCTGCGGTCGGAGGTGTACGCGGTGCACGGCCTGCGGTTGCGGGACGTCGTGTTCACCGAACCCGGCGAGGTGCCGAGAACGTCGAGCGGCAAGATCAGCCGGGCGCTGACCCGGCAGCGCTACCTCGACGGCTCGCTCGACGCGCGGCGGCTCGCATGACCGGCCTGCGGGCGTGGCTGGTGGACCGGGTGGCCACCACGCTCGGGATTCCCGCCGCCGAGGTCGACCCGTCCAAGCCGTTGCAGGAGACCGGGTTGTCCTCCCGCGACGCGATGACGCTCACCGGCGACCTGGGCCGGTTCCTCGGCCGGTCGCTGCCCGCGACCCTGGTCTGGGAGCACCCGACGATCAACGACCTCGTCGCCGCACTGTCCGATGTGGAACGGGAGACGGCGGCGCGGTGGACCCCGGAGCCGGGCGAGCCGGTCGCCGTCGTCGGGATCGGGTGCCGCCTGCCCGGCGGGATCACCTCGCCCGGCGGGTTCTGGCGGTTCCTGGAGTCCGGCGGCGACGGGATCGGCGACCTGCCCGAAGGCCGCTGGGAGTCCTTCGCCGACGCCGCCGAGCTGGCCGCGCTGCCGCGCCGGGGCGGATTCCTCGACGACGCGCTGGGCTTCGACGCCGCCTTCTTCGGCGTCACCCCGCGCGAGGCCGAGGCGATGGACCCGCAGCAACGGCTGCTGCTCGAAGTCGCCTGGGAGGCGCTGGAGCACGCGGGCATTCCGCCGTCGTCGCTGCGCGGCACGCGCACCGGCGTGTTCGTCGGGTTGTCGGCCGCCGAGTACGGCTACCTGACGATGACCGACGTGTCCGCGATCGACGCGTGGTCCGGCACCGGCGCCGCCGCCAGCATCGCCGCGAACCGGCTGTCCTACCTGCTCGACCTGCGCGGCCCGAGCCTCACGATCGACACCGCGTGCTCGTCGTCGCTGGTCGCCGTCCACCAGGCGGTGCAGAGCCTGCAGCGCGGCGAGATCGGCACCGCGCTGGTCGGGGGCGTGAACCTGCTGCTGACCCCGGGGATCACGGCGAACTTCACCGAGGCCGGGGTGCTCGCCGCCGACGGGCGCTGCAAACCGTTCGACGCGCACGCCGACGGGATCGCTCGCGGCGAAGGTTGCGGGGTCGTGGTGCTGAAGCCGCTGCGTGCGGCGCGCCGCGACGGCGACCGGGTGCTGGCGGTGATCCGCGGCAGCGCGGTCAACTCCGACGGCCGCTCCAACGGCATCACCGCGCCCAACCCGGAGGCGCAGGCGGCGCTGCTGCGGGACGCCTACGCGGCGGCCGGGCTGGATCCGTCCGTTGTGGACTACGTCGAGGCGCATGGCACCGGGACGCTGCTCGGCGACCCGATCGAAGCCGGGGCGCTCAAGCGGGTGCTGGGCCGCGACGCGGACCGGCCGCTGCTCCTCGGTTCGGTGAAGAGCAACCTCGGCCACCTGGAGGGCGCGGCAGGCATCACCGGCCTCATCAAGACCGTGCTCGCGTTGTCCCGTCGGCAGGTGCCGCCGAGCCTGCACTACCGCGAGCCGAACCCGCACATCGACTTCGACGGCCTGCGGGTGGTCACCGAGCCGACGTCGTGGCCGCGGTACTCCGGCGTGGCCAGGGCGGGCGTGTCGGCGTTCGGGTTCGGCGGCACCAACGCGCACGTGGTGCTGGAGGAGTGGCCGGCGAACCCGCGGTTCGAGGACGACGACGAGCCGCACGTGTTCGCCGTGTCCGACCGGTCCGCCGACGGGCTGCGGGACCGGGCTGCCGAGCTGGCCCGCTGGGTCGAGACGTCCGACGTGCCGTTGAGCGCGATCGCTTCGACGCTGGCTCACCGTCGCGACAACCTGCCCGTGCGCGCCGCCGTTGTCGCCGCCGGCCGGGAGGAGCTGGCTGCCGCGCTGCGGGACGTGCAGCCGGGGCAGGGCAGGCTCGACGGGGTCGTCTTCGTGTTCTCCGGCTACGGCTCGCAGTGGACCGGCATGGGACGGCGGCTGCTGGAGACCGAGCCCGCGTTCGCCGCCGAGGTGGACCGGCTCGACCCGGTGTTCCGCGCCGAGGCCGGGTTCTCGCTGCGGGAGGTGCTGGCCGGCGAGCCGCCGGACCTCGCCGCGACGCAGCTGGCGTTGTTCGGGATGCAGGTCGCCCTCGCCGGGCTGTGGCGGGCGCACGGCGTGACTCCCGCCGCGGTGCTCGGGCAGTCCATGGGCGAGGTCGCGGCCGCCGTGGTCGCCGGGGCGCTGGACGTCGCCGACGGTCTGCGCGTGATGACGACGCGGGCGCGGCTGCTGGGGGAGATCGACTCGGCGGGCACGGGCGCGATGGCCGTGGTCGAGGCGTCGGCCGCGGAGATCGCCGGGTTCGCCGGGGTCGAGGTCGCGGTGTACGCGTCGGCGTCGCAGTGCACGGTCACCGGTGACGCCGAAGCGGTCGCGGCGCTGGTGTCGCATGTGGAGGGTCAGGGCCGGTTCGCGAAGCTGCTGCCGGTGAGCGGCGCGGGGCACTCGCCCGCGGTCGACGCGATCCTGGACCGCTTCCGCGCCGGGCTCGCGGTCGAGCCGGGCAGCCCGGAGGTGCCCTGCTACACCAGCGTCCTCGACGACCCGCGGGACAAGCCGCTGTTCGACGTGGACTACTGGGCGGCGAACCTGCGCCGCCCGGTGCGGTTCGCGCAGGCACTGGCCGCGGCGGTGGAGGACGGCCACGGCACGTTCGTCGAGATCGCCCCGCACCCGGTGGCCCTCGCGGCGGTCGAGCAGGCCGGGGCGACCGGGTTGCCGACGACGAACCGCAAGACCGACGAGCAGCTCGCGTTCCTGACCAGCCTCGCCCGCCTGCACGTGCTCGGCCACCCCGCCGTGTTGAGCACGCGCGAGCCGAAGCAACCGGTCGCCGACCTGCCCGGCGCGGTGTGGCGGCACGAGCGGTTCTTGGCTCACCGGCGCGCGCGGGCGGCCGGTCACCCGCTGCTGGGCACGCACGCCGAGGTGCCGGGCAGCAGTCAGCGCGTGTGGCGCGGGGAGATCGGCACGGACCGGCACCCGTGGCTCGCCGACCACGCGGCCTTCGGCACACCGATCTTCCCGGCGACCGGGTTCGTCGAGCTGGCGCTGTCCGCGGCCGGACCCCGCGTCACCGACGTCGAGCTGCGCCAGATCCTGCCGCTCGGCCCCGAGCAGGAGGTCACGACGTCGCTGGTGGACGGCGTGATCAGCGTGCACACCAAGCCGGGCGACTGGGTCTGCCACGCGACCGCCCGGGCCGGCGAGGCGGTGCCGCTGGAGCCGCTCGGCCCCGTCGACGGCGAACCGGTCGACCTCTACGCGGCGCTGGACGCGATGGGCATGAGCTACGGCCCGGCGTTCCGGCTGCTGCGCGACGTCACCGCGGTGGCGGGACGCGCGTCGGCGGCCGTCGACATGCCGAAACCGGCCGGGCACGTGCTGCACCCCGCCCTGGCCGACGCCTGCCTGCACGCCCTGGCCGCCGCGACCGGTCCGGCGCTGCGCGAGGCCGACGGGCTGTTCCTGCCGATGTCGATCGGCGCGGTCACGGTCGCCGGTGATCCGCGGTCCGGCGTGCGGGTCGACGCCGTCGTGGACTCGCTGTCCGGCGACGACCTGCGTGGCACGGTGCAGCTCGTCGCCGCCGACGGCGCGGTGCTGGCCGAGTTCCGCGACGTGCACGCCCGCCGGTTCCGCCGGTCCGCGTTGCCGGTCCCGTTGTCCGGCAAGCTGTTCGAGGCGTCCTGGACGCGGACCGGCTTGCCCGGCGCGGCCGAGGAGGACCGGACCTGGGTTCTGCTGCACCACGGCGAGCCTGGCCTGCGGTTCGGCGACGACCGCGTGGTCGTGGTCCCGCCGGACGACCCGCACGCCCTGCGTGCCGCGCTGGCGACCCGGCCGGACGGCGTGGTGTGGTTCGCCCGCGAGGCCGACGGCCCGGAGCTCGTGCACGAGGTGACGCGGGTGGTCGCGGAGCTGGCCGAATCACCTGCCCGGCTGTGGCTGGTGACCGGTTCGGCGGCCGCGGTCGACCCCGGCGAGGCGGGCCGCCCGGACCTGGCGTGCCTGCGGGCGCTGGTCCGGGTGCTCGCGTTCGAGCACCCCGAGCTGCACGCGAGCCTGGTCGACCTCGACCCGGAGTCGCTGGACCAGCTGCCCGCCGAGCTGCGCGCGGACGGCCCGGACGACGAAATCGCCTGGCGCCGCGGCGTCCGGCACACCCGGGAGCTGACCCGTCCGCGGCTCGGAACGGCCGAGCGGCCGGTGGTGCGCGACGGCGCCTACGTGATCACCGGCGGGCTCGGCGGGCTCGGCCTGGTCGCGGCGCGCTGGCTGGCCGAGCGGGGCGCGACGCGGATCGTCCTGTCGTCCCGGAGCGTGCGTGCGGTCGACGTGCCGAGCGCGGTGGTGGTGGCGGGGGACATCGCCGAACCCGGAGTCGCGGAGCGACTGGTCGAGGCCGCGACCAGCGGTGGGATGCCGCTGCGCGGTGTCCTGCACGCGGCCGGGGTGCTCGCCGACGGCGCGGCCGCGTCGCTGACCCCGGAGCAGCTGGCGACGGCGTGGCGGCCCAAGGCGACCGGCGCCTGGCGGCTGCACGAGGCCACGCTCGGCCACGACCTGGACTGGTGGCTGGTCTACTCCTCGGCGGCCGCGTTGTTCGGCTCGCCCGGCCAGACCGCTTACGCGACGGCCAACGCCTATGCCGACGCGCTCGTGGCCTGGCGCCGCGCCCACGGCCTGCCCGCCGCGACGATCAACTGGGGTGCGTGGGGCGAGGCGGGCGCGGTGGTCGGCACGACGAACCCGGTGCTCGAACCGCTCGGCACGGCCGAGGCGCTGGAAGCGCTGGAGGCGGTGTTGGCTCGCGACCGTGCCGCCACCGGCGTGGCCCGGCTCGACGCGGACGCCGTGCTCGAACTGTTCCCGCGGCTGGCCGACCGGCCGTTCTTCGACCTGCTCGTGCCGCGGCGCACGGCGGCCTCCGCGTGGCCGGGCATGGCCGCGCTGGAACCGGCGACCGCGCACGCGGCGATCGCCGATCACCTGACGTCGCTGGTCGCCGGGCTGATGGGCTTCGCGCCGGAGCAGGTCGACCGGCACGTGCCGCTCACCCAGCTCGGCCTGGACTCGCTGCTCGCCATGCGGGCGCGTGGCGCGGTCGAGCGGGACTTCGGCCTCCCGCTGCCGGTGCCGATGCTGCTGCGTGGCGCGAGCCTCGCGGAACTGGCGGCGCACCTCGCCGAGCAGGCCGGGTTCGACGCCGGTCCCGCTGCGGTCACCGAAGTCGTCGTGGGTCCGCGCGATCCCGCCGAGCGCTGGGTCGCCCGGCACTGGCACGACGTGCTCGGCCGGTTTTCCGGCGTGCACGAGGACTTCCCCGGCGATCCGGCCGAGCTGCGGGCGGCGATGTCGGCCGAACTCGCGGACCTGCCCGCGGACCTGTTCGACCGGCCGACGATCGCCGCGATGGCCGACTTGCTGCGCGACCGGATCGAGGGCTCCGGGCCGGTGCGCTGCCTGCGTTCAGGCGCCGGAACCCCGGTGTTCCTGTTCCACCCGGCCGGCGGTCCGGCGAGTGTCTACACGCGACTGGTGCGGGACCTGCCGGGTGGGTTCCCGGTGTACGGGTTCGAGCGGCTGGACGACCTGGACACCGTCGAGGCCAAGGCCGCCCGCTACCTGGAGATGATCCGCGAGATCCAGCCGCACGGGCCGTACCGGCTCGGCGGGTGGTCGTTCGGCGGCTGCCTCGCCTACGAGTGCGCGCGTCAGCTGGACGAGCCGGTGGAGCTGGTGTTCCTGATCGACACCATCCTCCCGCTGCCCGCCGACGCGCCGGCCGAGGACCTGCTGCTGGACCGGTTCGACCGGTTCGCCACGCACATCGAGCAGACCTACGGCGTCGCGCTGGACATCCCGCGCGACGAACTGGCCCGGCTCGGCGAGGGCGAGCAGATCGGGCTCGTGATGCGGCAGCTGGCGGAGAAGGTGCCCGGACTGGGCGAAGGCGTGCTGCACCACCAGTACACGTCCTATGTGGACGCCCGGGTCGCGGAGCGGTACGCGCCGGGCCGCTACCCCGGGCGGGTGGTGCTGTTCCGCGCGCAGGAGCCGCACCCGCTGACCACCGCGCTCGACCCGCGCTACCTGCGTGCCGACGAGGCGCTGGGCTGGGACGAGTTCTGCCCGGACCTGGAGATCGTGCGGGTGCCCGGCGACCACGTCTCGATGATCGACCCGCCGCACGTGTCCGTCATCGCGGCCGCGCTCGGCGACCGGATCACACGGAAGTGAGGACCGCAGTGGACGTCCCGTTCGCCCCGACGACCGCCTACCGGATCGCGGATCTGGCCGCCCGGCAGGACGACGCGGTGCGCATCGCCGAGAAGCGCGCGATCGACCGGCAGCACGCGAAGGGCAAGCTGACCGCACGCGAGCGCATCGACCTGCTCGTCGACGACGGGTCGTTCGTCGAGCTGGACCAGTTCGCGCGGCACCGCTGCACCGAGTTCGGCATGGACGGCAACCGCCCCTACGGCGACGGCGTGGTCACCGGCCACGCCACTGTGGACGGTCGTCCGGTGTGCCTGTTCTCGCAGGACTTCAGCGTGTTCGGTGGCAGCATGGGGGAGGTCTTCGGCGAGAAGGTCCTCAAGGTGATGGACCTGGCGATGTCGATCGGCTGCCCGGTCATCGGCATCAACGACTCCGGCGGCGCGCGCATCCAGGAAGGCGTGGTGTCGCTGGCTTACTACGCCGAGCTGGGGCGGCGCAACGCGCACGCGTCCGGGGTGATCCCGCAGATCTCCATGATCATGGGCCCGTGCGCGGGCGGCGCGGTGTACTCGCCCGCGATCACCGACTTCACCGTGATGGTCGAGGACACCTCGCACATGTTCGTCACCGGGCCGGACGTCGTGCACGCCGTGACCGGCGAGCGGGTCACCGCCCAGCAGCTCGGCGGCGCCGCGGTCAACAGCGAGATCTCCGGCAACGCCCACCACCGCGCGACCGACGAGCGGGACGCGATCGACTGGGTGCAGACCCTGCTCGGCTACCTGCCGCTGAACAACCTGGACGCCGCGCCGGAGTACGCGGACGAGACGTCCCGCGAGATCACCCCGGCGGACCTCGAACTGGACCGGATCGTCCCGGACTCGCTCAACCAGGCCTACGACATGACCGAGGTGATCCGGCGCCTGGTCGACGACGGCGAGTTCACCGAGATCCACGGAGCGTTCGCGCCCAACATGATCTGCGCATTCGGCCGCGTCCAGGGCCGCTCGGTCGGGATAGTGGCGAACCAGCCGCTCCGGCAGGCCGGGGTGATCGACATCGACGCCTCCGAGAAGGCCGCCCGGTTCGTGCGGTTCTGCGACGCGTTCGGCATCCCGATCCTCACCCTGGCCGACGTGCCCGGCTACCTGCCCGGCACCGAGCAGGAACGGCAGGGCATCATCCGGCGCGGTGCGAAGCTGATCTACGCCTACTCCGAGGCGACCGTGCCGAAGGTGACCGTGGTGACCCGCAAGGCCTACGGCGGCGGGTACGCGGTGATGGGTTCCAAGCACCTCGGGGCGGACGTCAACCTGGCCTGGCCCACCGCGGAGATCGCGGTGATGGGCGCCGAGGGCGCGGTCGAGGTGCTGCACCGGCACGAGCTCGCTCGGCTGTCCACAGAGGACCGGGTGGCGGCTGTCCGGCGGCTGACCGAGGAGTACCGCAAGCACCACGCGAGCCCGTACCTGGCCGCGGAGCGCGGATACGTGGACATGGTCGTGCCGCCGTCGCAGACCCGGCTCCAGGTGGCTCGCGCGCTGCGCACGCTCCGCACGAAACGGCAGACGCTGCCGGCGAAGAAGCACGGCAACATCCCGCTGTGAAACCACCCGAGGAGAACCGATGAGAACCGACCGGGCCGGGCGCCGCCGTCGCCGCTGGGCCTTGCTGGTGTTACCCGTCGTCGCCGTGATCACCGGTGCCGCCCTGGCCGCGCCGGTGTCGGCCGCCACGGTCAGCGCCGACGATGGAGCGAAAGTGGTCAAGGAGACCTGGATCGACGACCGCACGGTCGACCTGGAGATCGACTCGCCCGCGCTGGGCGAGACCGGCATGGTGCGGCTGATCGTGCCGGTGAAGTGGCGCGCCGAACCCGCCCGGACCTGGCCGACGTTGTGGCTGCTGCACGGGTGCTGCGAACCGGCGGATTACCAGTCCTGGGACCGGTTCACCGACGTGAAGGCGTTCACCGCGGACAAGGACGCGATCGTCGTCATGCCCTCCGACGGCGAGGCAGGCATGTACACGAGGTGGTGGAACTTCGGGCTGAAGTCCACACCGGACTGGGACCGGTTCCACACCGAGGAGGTCCGCCAGATCGTCGAGCGCGGCTACCGAGGCGGCACGAAACGCGCGGTGGCCGGGGTGTCCATCGGCGGCTACGGCGCGCTCGCGTACGCGTTCCTGCACAAGGGGATGTTCGGCGCGGCTGCCTCCTACAGCGGGATCCCCAACACGTTGTTCCCCGGCACACCCGAGGTGATCCAGGGCATCCTGATCCGCGCCGGGCACTACAACTTCTTCGACCTGTGGGGCGACGAGAAGGCGAGCTGGCCGATCTGGTGGTCCCGCAACCCGTACGACCACATCGACGACCTGCGCGGCACCGCGCTCTACATCTCGTGCGGCGACGGCCGGACCGGCCCGCTGGATCCGCCGGGGCAGTCCGATCCGCTGGAACCGGCGGCGCTGCTCACGTCCAAGAGCTTCACCGACAAGCTGAAGCGAATGGGCGTTCCGGCCACTGTGGACTACTACGGCGCAGGCACCCACAGCTGGCCGTACTGGGAACGGGCACTGCACAACTCGTGGCCGGTGCTCGCTCCGGCTCTTGGTCTGTGAAGGAGAAAATGTGAAGAACCGCAATTTCCGCCGACGGCTGCTGGCCGCGCTGGTGGGTTTCGTGCTGCTCGCGGGCGGTGCGGTGGCCATGTCGGCGCCGTCCGCGGTGGCGGCTCCAGTTCTGCCGGGCCCGTTCGACGATTCGTTCTACACCCCGCCGTCGCCGCTCCCGGCGGGCAACGCCGGTGACGTGATCCGCTGGCGGCCCGCGGTGCCGCTGATGAACGCGGCGAACGCGGACGCCTGGGAGGTCATGTACCTGTCGACGAACGCGCTGGGCGCGCGCAACGCGGTGACCGGCACGGTGCTGGTGCCGAAGGGCGTGGACCCGGCGAAGGCGCCGATCGTCGGGTTCGCCGTCGGGACGCAGGGCCCGGCGTTCAAGTGCACCCCGTCGAAGGCCATCGAGCGCGGCACGCTCTACGACCAGCCCGCCATCAACGACTCGCTGGCCAGCGGCTACGCGGTCGCGGTCACCGACTACGAGGGCTACTCGCCGAACACGGTGCCGACCTACATCACCGGGCAGTCCATGGGCCCCGCGGTGATCGACTCGGTGCGTGCGGCGCAGCGGCTTTCGCAGGCCGGGCTGTCCGACGACGCCAAGGTGATCTTCCAGGGCTACTCGCAGGGCGGCGGGGGCGCGCTGTGGGCGGCGGAGAAGCAGCCGGCGTACGCGCCGGAGATGAACCTGGTGGGCGTGGTGGCCGGCGGGGTGCCCGCGGACCTGACCGAGGTCGCGAAGGGCCTGGACGGCTACCTGGGCTTCGGCTTCCTGGCGTTCGCCGCGGTCGGCCTGGACACCGCGTACCCGGAGCTCGACCTGGACTCCTACCTCAACGACACGGGACGGCAGCAGATCGCCGAGGCCAAGCAGAACGCGTGCGTGGTGGAGCTGCTGACCAACTACGCGTTCAAGAAGATCTCCGACTACACGACGTCGAACCCGCTGGACACCCCGGCGTGGCAGGCGCGCCTGGCGGAGAACAAGCTCGGGGCGGCGCCGCCGCGGGTCCCGGTGTTCCAGTACCACGCCGCGACGGACGAGATCGTGAACACGCCCCAGGCGGACGCGCTGCACAAGCATTATTGCGCGGCGGGCGTGCCGGAGCAGTGGAACACCTATGTGTCCGACCACCTGAGCGGCATCTTCGCCGGCAACGCCGACGCCCACCGGTGGATCGTGGACCGGTTCGCCGGCAAGGAGGCCCCGACAAACTGCTGACGGCGGCTGGCGGTCCCTTGGCATCGAGGGGGCTGCTGCTGGCGGTCCTTGGCTTTGACTCCACAGGTTTGCTCCGCCAAAGGTGAGGGTTGGGCGGCCCGGCTTCCCACCGGACCGCCCAACCCTCACACACGTTGCCGCCCGGTGCCGCCGATGAAGGGCCCATTCATCCCCACACGACTGGCCTGGTCGCCCGGGCCGGTCGTCCGGCCTACTCGCCCGGCCTGGTCGCTCGGCCTGGTCGCTCGGCCTGGTCGCTCGGCCTGGTCGCTCGGCCTGGTCGCTCGGCCTGGTCGCTCGGCCCACTCGCAAGGCCTGGTCGCTCGCTCGGCCCGGTCGCTCGGCCCACTCGCAAGGCCTGGTCGCAAGGCCTGGTCGCAAGGCCTGGTCGCTCGGCCCACTCGCAAGGCCTGGTCGCTCGGCCTGGTCGCCCGGCCCACTCGCAAGGCCTGGTCGCTCGGCCTGGTCGCCCGGCCCACTCGCCCGGCCCGGTCGCCCCGCGGCGGGCTCCGCCGCGCGGATTTCACTCACCTCCCGGCCCGTGTCGCGCCGATGAACGGTCCATTCATCACTTCGCGACTGGTCCATTCACGCGGGCCAGATGACCCACCCCGGGTTGCGATTCCCCCGTCCCAGCCCTCGGCGGCGCGTGAACGGTCCATTCATCGCTTCGCGACTGGCCATTCGCGCGGCCCGGGCGCCCCGCCGCAGCCTGGCGCCCTGCCGCAGGCTCCGCCGCCCAGTCCGCACGCACCTCGCTGCCGGTGCCGCCGATGAACGGTCCATTCATCCCACATGACTGGTCCATTCGCGCGGCCCAGGCGACCCCACCTCGGGTTGAGATTCCCCGGCCCGACCCTCGGCTGCGCGTGAATGGTCCGTTCATCGCTTCGCGACTGGCCCACTCGCGCGGCGCAGGTGACTCGCCCTGGGTTCTGGCTCCCCGTCCCCGCCCTCGGCCGCGCGTGAACGGTCCGTTCATCGCTTCACGACTGACCCACTCGCGCGGCCCGGGCGCCCCGCCGCGGGCTCCACCGCCCAACCCCTCACGCACCTCACCGCTCGGTGCCGCCGATGAACGGGCCGTTCATCCCCATACGACTGGTCCACTCATCCAACCCAGGCACTCCGCCAGAGGACCCAACTACCTGTCCCAGCTGCCCGCCCTGCATGAAGGGTCCATTGATCGCCGCGCGACTGGCCCACTCGCGCCATCACGAAGTGTCCACCCGCGCAACCGCCGGGCATCTCAGCGCAACCGCTGGACATCTCAGCGCAACCGCCGGACATTTCAGCGCAGGTGCCGCTCGAAGAACCGTCCCGCGCTCTCCAGCTCGAAGCGCGGCACGTCGGCGTGCCGGCCGGGGTTGGCGTGCAGGCTCTTCTCCTCCGACGCGAACGCGTCGAACAGCGCCAGGCCCGCCTCGCGCGGGATGAGTTCGTCGTCCCACTGGAGCAGGAACTCGATCGGGATCCGCACCCGCCGCGCGGCCTCCACCAGCAGATCTCCGGCGAGCCCGAACACCGCCGCGGCTATCCGCCGGTCCGCGGCGGCCAACGGGATCCCGGTCGCACTGCCCATCGACACACCCCAGAACCCGACCGGCCCGACCCCCGGCAGCGCGTCCAGCACCCGCTGCCACTCGGGCACAGCCTGCGTCGCCCGGGAGACGTTGTCCCGCGCGATCTCGTCGAGAACCGGCTCGCCCGCCGCCATCCGCTGCCGGATCAGCGCTCGGATCCGCTCGTCCTGCTCGGTGCGTGGCCGGTCACCGTGCCCCGGCGCGTCAATGGCCACGACCGACAAACCGCAGGCCCGCACGAAGTGGTGGGCTCGTGCCACCATGCCCGGGGCCTTCTTGTGCTGCCCGCCGCCGTGTGCCAGGAGCACCAGCGGACCGCCGACGGCGCCGACCGGTGACCAGAACACACCGGTGACGTCGCCGAGCGAGAACGAACGTTCCGAGACGCCGTCAGCAGCCGTCTCCGAGATGAAGCGCATGAGTGATGCCTTTCGGGAGGAGAACCCAACCGGATACCGCGAAAATGGGTCTCACCTCCTCAGGCCGTCACGAACGCCGCGACGTTACCCATCCGCTCCCCTGTGATCAACATGGTTTTCCGGTTTTTCCAGAGCCCGTGTGCCAAGGTGGCCTCATGAAGGTGTTCGTCACCGGAGGCACCGGCGCGATCGGTGGGCACACTGTTCCCGCATTAGTCCGATCGGGTCACGAGGTCACCGCGTTGTCCCGGAGCGCAGAAAAGGACGCCGTGCTCGAACGGCAGGGCGCGAAGCCCGTGCGGGCGGACCTGTTCGACCGCGCGGCACTGGCGGAGGCGATGGCCGGGCAGGACGCCGTGATCAACCTGGCCACCGCGATCCCGCCGACGTCCAGGTTCCTGGTGCCGGGGGCGTGGCGGGCCAACGAGCGGATCCGGACAGTCGGCTCGGCGACGGTCGTGGACGCGGCGCTGGACGCCGGCGTCGGGCGGGTCGTGCAGGAGTCGGTCAGCATGTTGTACCGGGACCGGGGCGCCGAGTGGGTCGACGAGGACTCTCCGGTCGACCACTTCCCGATGACCCGCGGCAACTACGCGGCCGAAGCCAACGCGAACCGCTTCATCGCGGCCGGGGGCGCCGGGGTCGTGCTGCGGTTCGGCTGGTTCTACGGCCCCGGCGCGGCACACGCCGAGGAGATGCTGGCCGCGGCACGGCGGCACATCGGCATGATGCTGGGTCCGCCGGAGGGCTACCTCTCGCCGATCCACCTGGCCGACGCGGCCTCCGCGGTGGTCGAGGCGCTGGCGGCGCCGTCCGGCACGTACAACGTCGTGGACGACGAGCCGCTGACGAAGCGCGCGTTCACCGAGGCACTGGCACGCGCCGCCGGAGCACGGCTGTGGGTACGCGGCCCGGGCCGGGCGGCGCTGCTCCTCGGCGAGCGGCTGACCTCGCTGACTCGCTCACTGAGGGTGAGCAACGCCCGCTTCCGCACGGCGACCGGCTGGGCGCCGCGATACCCGAGCGCGCGGGAGGGCTGGCTCGCGACGGCTGCGGCGCTGTCCCGCTGAGGGCAAGGTGCCCTTCCGAGGGGAGGAGCGCGGCTTGGACTGCGCGATTGGATGCCGCGGTAGCCGAGTGCGCGGGAGGGCTCGCTCGCGACGGCTGCGGCGCCCCCTGCCTTGACGCTCACAAGAAGGGGTTCACAGGCCGGCGAGCCCCGGTCGGCGCGAATTTCACGCCGCCCGGGCCGCGCCGTCCTGGTGAGTGCGCCGGAAAGTCACCGCCGCCAAAACCCCCTCCTCGGGTGAGGCCGAACGGACGCCCGCCCCGGGCGGCCAGCCCTCGCGCCCCGGGCGCCAGGCACCCGGGCGGCCAGCCCTCACTCCCCGGGCGCCAGGCACGCCGCCCTGGGCGCCCGGCCCCACGCCCCGGGGGCGCCAGGCATCACCGCCCCGGGGCGCCAGGCATCACCGCCCGCGGCGCCAGGCATCACCGCCCCGGGCGGCCGGCCCGCCTCACGGCTCCGGTTCGTCGTGCCGGTGGTGCCGCCCGCTGGGCGACAGGTGGTGCCGCCACCGCGCCGGCCGGTCGGTCTCGTGCCGGTTGCCCGATCTCGAGCCGTTGCCCAGCACGTCCGAGGCGGCCACCCACCGCTGCGTGCCGTCTTCGTCGGTCATCGGCACGCGCAGGCCGTCCTCGCCTGCCCGGCACTCCCCGGACACGACACCCACGCGCACGGTCACCTTGTCCGGCCCGTCGTCGTCGCGGTCGAGGTACATCAGCCGTTCGCCGACCGGGAAGGCGTCCGCTTGCAGTTCGTGGTCGTGGGACGTCGTCGTCATCCGGTGCTCCCCTCGCATTGTCAATTCCAACAGCGGGTACCGCCGGGGTCCGGAGCGGATTCCTCGTCCGCCGTCTGCCTGCCTCCTGGCGACGGCGGAACCCGATGCTAACCGGCGATTGTCCGGAACACGACCCTTCGTCCCTCAGAAATCGTTCGGCCGCACCGGGTCGCGACCGTCGACGATGGCCCGCGCGAGGTCCGCGACCCGCTGGTTGTGGTCGCGCGCGTACCGCCGCAGGCCCTCGAACGCCGTGTCCACACCGATCTTGTGCCGTTCCGCCAGCATGCCCTTGGCCTGCTCGATCACGACCCGGCTGTCCAGCGCGGTCTGCAGGTGCCGCAACCGCACGCCGAGCTGGTGCAGATCCCGTTGGTGGGCCAGGCGAAGCGCGGCCGCGTGCGCCAGGCGCGGCCCAGCGGGGTGGGTATTTCCGCCGACATCGAACAGGCACAGCGCGCCGAAGACCTCACCGTCGGCGTCGATCGGCAACGTGTGTACCGAGGAGTAACCGGCTTCCTTGCAGGCCGGGGAAAACCGCGGCCACGGACCGTCGCCCGATGATCCACTGTGGAGGCATTCCGGGGCAGGCCCCTCGCCGAGTTCGAGCTGGAGGCGCACCAGATCACGCGCGGCCCCGGTGCCGGCGGCGATTTCCACCGGCTCGGCCGGGAACGACACCAGCACCCCGGCGTCGCGCGCGGGCACGAGGACGGTGGCGCGCTCGGCGAGGTCCTGCGCGAACCGGTGCACGTCGAAGCCCTCGGATTCGCGCGCCAGCAGTTCGAGCAGGGCGTCGATCAGTTCGGTGCGCATGGGCCGCCCTCCCGTGTCCGTGAGCCGTACCCGCGTCCGGCTTGCCGCGAACTGGGCTGATCGGGTGAACCACGATCCGTGCCCGATCGGCTCCCGCTCGTTCTTGACCAGCGTTTACGCCCCCATCACGGGCGATAGTGCTTGTGTGACGTGCATTACAGTTTTACCGTGTCGCATGACCACCGCGTTCGACACCGCCAGGGCGATCGGCGACGCCGTCCTGTACCGCCCGCGGACGCAGGACTGGCGGTTCGGGGTGCTGATGCCGCCGGCGTTCGCGTCACCGCAGGCCGGTGACTTCGCCGACTGCCGCGTGGAGTGCCTGCTGGAACCCCGCTCCCACGCCGTGCTGCACGTGCGGCTGCGGTTCCTCCAGGGGCAGGAGCGCGTCGTGCGCCAGGACGGCGCCGAGCACGTCAGCTGGGACGAGGCGGTCGAGCGCGAGGTCGACGCCGTGCTCCCGGTCGCGGAGCTGACCGCCCAGCGCACCTGCGTCCCGTTCGTCGTCGGCGGCGCCGAGCGGACCGAGGTTCTCGGCCCGGCGAGCAGGCTCGTCCGCCGGAGCTGGACGGTCACCGGCGAGCTGCGGCTGAGCGCCCAGGTGCTGGGCGGCCCCCACGGCGGGATCCGGTTGCGGGTCGACGTCGTCAACAACACCGAGTGGTACGAGCCGGACTCGCCGCGGGAAGTCGCGCTCCGGCACGCGATGCTGGCCGCGCACCTGGTGCTCGCGGTGAACGCGGGCCGGTTCGTGTCGCTGACCGAACCGCCGCCGTGGGCGCGGGCGGCCGCCGAGCAGTGCGAAAGCCACCGGCTGTGGCCGGTCCTGCTCGGCGACAACGACGCCGCGGTGCTGGCCGCGCCGGTCACCCTGTACGACCACCCGGTCGTCGTGCCGGAGAGCGAAGAACGCATCCAGTACGTGCGCCGCGGGCTCCCGGAGGACGTGTGGTGGGACCCCGGCGGGGTGTCGCCCGAAACCGACGAGGTGGTGGTCGCCGGAATCGCGGTGGCCGCCGGCAGCCGGGTGAGCCTCCGCGACGGCCGCACCGGCACCGTCCAAGCAGTACTGTCCGATGAGGACGGCAACCTGCACCTGGAGGTCAGGGTGGGCGACCGGTACCACTACACCACGCCGGACGAGGTCGAACCCCTGCGCGGGTGACCGGTCAGGGCGCCAGGTCGGCCGCGTTGTACTTGCAGGAGGCGTTCCACAGCAGGAACGAGTCCATCCCGTTGGCACGTGCGCCGTCCAGCTGCGCCCGGATCTGGTCCCGTCCGTAGTGGACGGACATGCTGAACGCCTGGATCCACGGGATGATCACGGTCTGCGTCCCGGCGGCCTTTTCGGCGAACGCCGCCAGTGAGCGCTGGGTGATCTCCAGCGGCTGCGACTCCGGGTCGGAGACCCCGTACTCGCCGGGACCCCAGTGCGACGGGTAGATCATCGGCGCGATGTAGTCGACCTTGCGCGCCATGGCGGTGATGTCCTGCCCGATCTGCGTCGGCCGGTTCACCGCGATCCCGAACACCGACGCGCCCAGGTACGCGCCCTCGGCCCGGACCGCGTTGCGGCTCTCCGTGAGGAAGTCCACGATCCCCTCCTCCGGCGTGCCTTCCAGGCCGGGGAACCGCAGCTGCTCGATCGGGCCTTCCGGCCGCCGCACGTAGTCGTAGAGGATGTCGTCGAACCCGGCCCGCGCGGCTTCCGTCGCGAGCGCGATGTTGTACTCCCGCACCTCGCGGTTGGCGAAGTTGGTGAACGCGTACTCGCCGTACCCGCTGGCCCACGGCTGCCCGTCGGCGCTCTGCACGACCCGGTCGCGCTTGCCGGACTCCCACGACGCCCTGGCCAGGATCGGGTCGCGGAACGCGACCAGCCTGCCGACGACGCGGATGCCCTCCTTGTGCAGCTGTTCGACGACCCCGCGCAGGTCGTAGTAGTTCTTCGCGGCGCCGATCTCCTTCGCCAGCGGGACCTGCGAGTTGTACCCGACCTCGCCGCTCTCGTCCTTGATGTCCAGCTGGACCGTGTCGATGAGCCCGTCCCGCGCCATCTGCAGCACCGGTTCCCGCAGCGCCGGGGCGGTCCACGCCACCGCGGTCATGTGCACCCCGCGCATCCCGGGGTGCCGCGCCCGCACCGGGACGCGCCCGGCCGCCCGGTTGCCCGCCGCGTCCTGCGCGCCGATCTCGATCTTCGCCGGGGGAGTCGGGATGGTCGCGGTGAAGTTGCCGAACTCGTTGACCTTCACCTCTTCGCCCTGGACCGTGACCTTTTCCGCGCCCTTCGCCGTGCCGCGCAGCGTCACCGGCTTGCGCGGGTCGCTGATCTCGATGGGCTGGAAGGTCAGCTCCGGGGCGGTGTTGTCGACGGTGAACGTGCGGGTCACCACAGCGTCCGGCAGCCCGGGGACCTCGTTCGGCAGCCGGGCGGCCAGCGTGTGCTCGCCGTCGCCGATCTTCAGCGGCGGCAGGACCAGCCGGCCGCCGTCACGTTTCGTGGTCAGCGGCTGGTCGTCGAGGGTGACCGCGACCCGGTCGAGGTCGCTGTCGCGTGCCGCCAGCACCCGGATGTCACGCAGCGACTCCGCGTTGGTGGTGACGTCGTCACCGAGGCCCTGGATGGCCAGCCCGAACGGGAGCGATTGCACCACCGCCGGGGTGACGGCGATGGCCATCGTGGCGATGATGGCCACGAGGACCAGAATCGAGTTCTGGGACCGCGTCTGGTGCCTGCCCATGTAACCCTCCCGCGCCGGTTGTGCCGAGCAGCGGGCACATTCCCCGGATCAACCGGGTCATTCGGGAATCCATCCCTTCAGGTTACACCCCGTTGCCTTCGTGCTACGCAGGGCGCACGTTGGAAGGCGTGACACCCAAGCTGGCTTCCCTCGTAGCGGTCCTGTTCCTGCTCACGGCGTGCACCACGGTCGTCGAAGGCCGGCCGCACGAGCAGCGCGACGACGGCCAGGAGTGGGCCGCGTTCGCGCCGCTGCGGTCCTCCGCCCCGGCGGTCCCGGCCGAACCGGCGTCGGTGCGCGCGAACGAGCTGGGGCGGGTGCCGGTGCTCATGTACCACCGGATCGTGCCGGAGACCGAATCGGTCTACGACCGCACGCCGGAGGACTTCCGGGCGGAGCTGGAACGGCTGGACCGCGAGGGCTACGTGCCCGTGTCGGCGGCCGACTTCACCGCGGGCCGCATCGACATCCCGGCTGGCAAGCACCCGGTGGTGCTGACCTTCGACGACGGCGACCCCAGCCAGTTCGCCCTCGGCCCGGACGGCAACCCGGTGCCCGGCACGGCGGTGGCGATCATGCTCGACTTCGCCCGCAGCCACCCGCAGTTCCGGCCGGTGGCCACGTTCTACGTCAACGCCGAGGCGTTCGGCGACCCCGGCGGCGCCCGGACGATCCCGTGGTTGCTGGCCAACGGTTTCGACGTCGGCAACCACACCAAGACGCACGCGAACCTGCGCGAGGCCGACGAGGAGACCGCGCAGGCCGAGATCGGCGAGCTGGACGCGCTGATCCGGCGCGCGGCACCGCAGGCCAACCCGACGACGATCGCGCTGCCGTTCGGCATCCACCCGCGGCCGAAGGAACTCGCCTTGCAGGGCAACGGTTACCGCTACCAGGGCGCGTTCCTGGTCGGCTCGAACCCGTCCGCGTCCCCGTTCACCGCCGACTTCGACCCGCTGAACATCCCGCGCATCCGCTCACAGGGCGCGACGGGCGAGGAGGCCGAATACGGTTCGGCGGTGTGGCTGGACAAGCTCGCGCAGAACGCGGAAAGCAGGTACACCTCGGACGGCGACCCGGCGCGGATCTCCTACCCGAAGTCCGACACCGACGAGGTGGCCGCCAAGTTCCGGGACAAGGTGAACCCGTACTAGAGCGTGTCCTGTAGGGGTTGCGACCTGCGATAGTTGATCATGACCGGGTGGGTCGTGGTGAACTGACCGCCAAGGCCTGGGCCCGGATCGAACCCCTGCTACCGCCGGTCGCGGGCCGGGGCCGGTACTGGCGCGCGATCACCGACAGGTGATCAACGCGATCCTATGGAAGCTGTGGACCGGGGCGCCGTGGCGGAACCTGCCCGAACGCTACGGGCCCTGGAAGACCGCCCACGAGAGGCTGCGAACCTGGACCGCGGACGGCACCTGGGAACGCATCCTCGACCACGTGGTCGTCAAAGACGACTCGGCCGGAAACGTGGAGTGGATGATCAGCGTGGACTCCAGCAACGTGCGGGCCCACCAGCACTCGGCTGGGGCCCGCAAAAAGGGGGATGCGCCACCGGATGGATCGAAGCCCTCGCCGTCGACGGGGAAGCCCTCGGCCGCTCCCGAGGCGGACTGGCCGGCAAGATCCACCTCGCCGTGGACGGGCGCGGTCTGCCCGTGTCGATCATCCTCACCGCCGGGCAGGCCGGGGACAGCCCGCACCTGCTGCCGCTGCTGGACCAGATCAACGTCGGCCGGGACGGACCGGGCCGGCCCCGCACCCACCCGGACCGAGTGATCGCCGACAACACCAGGTCCAGCATCGCCGCGCCGAGGGCGCGGCCGGTGGCCGCCCACCCGCGTTCGACTAGGCCATCTAGCCAACCGGAACGTCGTCGAGCGCTGCTTCAACCGGCTCGTGTTGTGGCTGCGTACAGACCTACAGAACCCGTACTACAGCGTGTCCGTCCACACCGGACGGACAAAGCCGGGCCGCTAGCGTCGCGCGAGGGCGGCGTTCGCCATCACGTGCTGCATCAGGATCACGAGCACCTGCTTGGTCGACTCGCGGTCCCGCGCGTCGCACAGCAGGATCGGCACCGTGTCGTCCAGTTCGAGCGCCGCGCGCACCTCCTCGGTGCCGTAGCGGTAGGCGTTGTCGAAGCAGTTGACGCCGACCACGAACGGCAGCCCGCGCCGCTCGAAGAAGTCCACGGCCGGGAAGCAACTTTCCAACCTGCGTGTGTCGGCGAGCACCACCGCGCCCAGCGCGCCCTGCGCGAGCTCGTCCCACATGAACCAGAACCGGTCCTGCCCCGGCGTGCCGAACAGGTACAGGATCAGCTCGGGGTTGATCGTGATGCGGCCGAAGTCCAGCGCCACGGTCGTGGTGGTCTTGCTCTCCACCCCGGTGAGGTCGTCGACCCCGGCCGAGGCCTGGGTGATCGATTCCTCCGTCCGCAACGGGGAGATCTCGCTCACCGAGCCGACCATGGTGGTCTTCCCGACCCCGAAGCCGCCTGCGATCAGCAGCTTCACCACGGTGGCGGAGACGTTCCGCCGGGGCTCAGAGCCTGCGAATGCCATCGAGAACCGCCTGAAGTACGTGTTGTTCCGGGGTGTCGGAGATGGGCTGGGACGTCCGGTAGATGACGTGGCCGCGCTCAATGAGGTCGGCGAGCAGCACCTTCACGATCGGCACCGGCAGGTCCAGGTGCGCCGCGACCTCGGCGACCGACAGCGGCCGCTGGCACAGGCGCACGATCCGGGCGTACTCCGGTGCCATGGTGGCCGCTTCGGCCAGTCCGGGCAGGGCGACCACGAGTGAGAGCAGCTGCAGGTCGATGTCCCCGGCGTGGGTGCGGCCGCCGGTGATCGTGTACGGCCGGGCGATCGGGCCCGCGGCGTCATCGAACCAGGTGTCGTCGTCCCGCCTGATCATCATGGCGTGCTTTGCTGCTCAACTCGTGGCGCCGCGCTCAGCGCCGCGCCGACCCGCTTGACCATCATGTTCATCGCGTAGGCGACGAGGCCCATGTCGACGTCGGCCGCGGTCAGCAGCGCGAGGCAGGCGCCGTGCCCGGCCGTGGTGACGAACAGGAACGCGTGGTCCATCTCCACGACGGTCTGGCGCACCGCGCCGCCGCCGAAGTGGCGCCCGGTGCCCTTGGCGAGGCTCTGGAACGCCGACGCCACCGCCGACAGGTGCTCGCCGTCCTCTTCGGACAGGTTGGTCGACCGGCCGATGAGCAGACCGTCGGCCGACAGCACAACCGCCCGGTCCGCTCCGACGACCTGCTGCAGGAGGTCGTCGAGGAGCCAGTCCAGCTCGTTGATTCCCGCGTTCGTCACGTGTGCTCTCCCAGAATGTCGGTGGTGCTCGGATCCTGTTCACGAGCGCGGCGGGTGCCCTGCTGGAACGCCGAAAGCCGGCTGCGGGCCTGCTCCGGGCTGTCCGAGGGCACGGTGCTGTGGTCGGTGGCGGCGCTGAAGGTGGTGGTCTCCTCGTCCTTCCTCAACTGCGGGGCCAGGTTCTGCTGCCGTCGCCGCCGCGGCAGCGGCGGGCGGTCCGGCGAGATCGGCCCCGCGTGCTGCGGTGGCCGGGATTGCGGTGGCCGCGTGTCGATCGGCACGCGGGTGTCCAGCGGCGGCCGCGAGTCCAGCGGCGCCCGCAACGGCACCTGCGGCCGCTGCGGCGGCGCCTGGTGCTGCTGCAGGGCGGAGTGCTGCGACGGCGCGGGCTGCTGCGGCGGGGCGGGCGGCGGTTCCGGCGGGGCGGCCGGAACGTTGGCGCGGAACAGGTCCACCCGCGCCGGCGGCTCCTCGCGGTGCCCGTTGGTGCCGGCCGGCTCGGGCGCGGTGTCGGCCTCCTCCGGCCAGCGGTGCGACGGCACGCTCTGCGCCGGGACCAGCGCCTCCTCGGGCTGCTGCCCGTCCTCCGGCTGCGGCACCGGAGCCAGCAGCTCGGACCGCACGAGCACGATCGCCCGCGTGCCACCGTAGGCCGATTCGCGCAGGGTCACCGAAATCCCGTGCCGGGACGCCAGCCGCGCGACCACGAACAAGCCGAGGCGCGGTTCGGCGGACAGCGCCATGACGCTGAAGTCCGGCGGTTCCCGCAGCATCGCGTTCAGTTCCTCGGCCTGCTCCGGCTCGATGCCCAGACCCTGGTCCTCGATCTCGATGACCACGCCCTTGCCGACGACGTCGCCGAACACCTCGACCCGCGAGTTCGGCGGCGAGAACGAGGTGGCGTTGTCGAGCAGCTCGGCGAGCAGGTGCACGAGGTCGGCGACGACCGGGCCGGCGACCGCGACGTTCGGCAGCTTGCCGACGGTGACGCGCGCGTAGTCCTCGGTCTCGCCGGTGGCGCCGCGGATCAGGTCGGCCAGCGCGACGGGGTTGCGCCACTGCCGTCCCGGCCGCTCGCCGCCGAGGATGATCAGGTTCTCCGCGTTGCGGCGGGCGCGGGTGGACAGGTGGTCCAGGCGGAACAGCATGTCCAGCTGGTCCGGGTCCTCCTGCTTGCGCTCGGCCTCGTCGAGCGCCTTGAGCTGCCGGTGCACCAGCACCTGGCTGCGGTGCGCGATGTTGAGGAAGACCTTCTTGGTGCCCTCACGGGTCTTGGCCTCGTCGACGGCGGCCGCGATGGCGGTCTGCTGCGCCTTGTTGAACGCGTCGGCGACCTGGCCGATCTCGTCGTCGCCGTGGTCCAGCAGCGCGACCTCGGTGTCGAGGTCGACGGCCTCGCCGGTGCGGACCCGCTCGACCAGCTGCGGCAGCTGCGTCTCGGCGGCCTCCAGGGTCTCCTCGCGGAGCCGGCCGAGGCGCTGGATCAGGCGGTTGGACAGGCGCCAGGCGAAGAAGAACACCGCGAAGGAGACGATCAGCGCGGCGGCGCCGGCGATGATCGACGTGACCAGCGTCCGGTCACCGCTTTCCAGGCCGACGTTCGTGGCGTTGGAGCTCTGCTCGATGTAGAGGCCCATCAGCGCGTTCCCGACCTGGGTCGCGGCGTCGCGCCACTGCGCCTCGGGCACCGGGAGCGAGTCCTGGTTGCCGCGGAGGAAAGCGTTTTCAACGATGCTCAGCGTGTCCCACGCAGGGCTCGCCAGCAGCGCCTCGTACTTGGCGCGCACCGACGGGATCATCTGCGGCGCGGCGACCTCCAGCTCGGCGTGATAGGCGCCGACCTGGCTGATGTAGGTGCGGAACTCCTCCTCGGACAGACCGCGCCCGGCGATGCCGGCGGCCGCCAGCGCGTCACCGCGGGACATCGCGTCGGCCGCGGTGAACAGCGGCATCGCGGTGACGCGGAGGAACGCGGTCTGCGCGTCCGGCGCTCCCTCGGCGACGCCGTTCAGACCGGTGGCGAACTCGTCGATGATGCGGTTGTAGAAGGCGTACGCCTCCAGCGGCGACGCCTGCCTGCTGTCGACGCGCTGGCGCAGCTCCGGCAGCTGGGCGAAGTTCGCGCTGGTCTTGGCGATGCTCTGGCGCACCGAGTCCGGCGCGTCGTCGACCATGTCCTGCAGCACGGTGGCCATCCGCGCGGCCGTGGTGTCCAGCTTCGCGCGGGCCTGGATCAGATCCGCGCCGGGCGCGCCGTTGCTCGCCAGCGTGCGCAGGGTCAGCACGCGCTCCGCGCGCACCGCGCCGAAGAAGAGGGCGCCGGGCTCGGCCGAGTCGTGGACCTTCGTCGCGAATTCGCGGGCGTTCACCGCCTGCACGACCAGGTAGCCCGCGAGCGCCACGCCAGCGAGCAGCAGGGCGACACTGGGCACGATCGCGATCGCGAGCACCCTCGACCGGATCGAAGCACGCCGCCTACGTGTTCCGAATACCTTTTTCAACGCTCTGAAGAGCCTTCCCGCAACTCGATGTGATGGCCTCGGCCCCCGGACCCGAGTTGACGCTGCGCACAGGAACCGCGGTGGGTTCTGCGACCGGGAGAGTGAACCAGCCCGGACAAGTATGAGTCAACTTCACGTTCCGTCCGCGCTCGCCGCCTCTCCGGTGAGGGGTCGGGGGCATTGTCAGCCGCGCGGATATTGTCGTCCCGCTATATGATCTCGTTACGTCCCGACCGACGGGCCGCGCAGATCCTTGGCGAGTCCGGGGAATGCCGAAGCGTTCCGCGGGTTCTATTCCGCTGGATGGTCTCGCCGGCTACTCCGGATGGTCGTAGCGGGCGCTGTCGCGCTTGTTCCTTCTGTGATCTCTCACACCTTTATCGATGAGGTACCGGGGTTCCGAACGCGATTCTAACTGTGGCGCAAGGGGTCCTGGCCACCTCGGCCGTCGCGGGTCCTTTTCGGAGGATGGCGCTGATCAGGTCGTCTCACGGTGGGTGCACGCGCCGATCACGTTTCGTGCGCCGGTAACCGTGACGAATCCGACATCACCCGGATCGCTGCGTGATCGGCCGCTTACGCGACCGGCAATTGGGCCGCGAATTGTTCTATAGGGTTTTCGCATGGTGACGGCGAAGGAGCTGGCCGACGCGGTGCGGGCCGGAACGGTGGACCCGGTGCGGGAGACCGAACGGGTGATCGCGGGCATCGAGGCCGCGGACCGGGTGGTGGGCGCGTTCCGCCGGGTGCGCGCGGACGAGGCGGTGGCGGAGGCCGGGGCGCTGCGCTCGCGCCCGGACCTGGCGGAGCTGCCGCTGGCCGGGGTGCCGGTCGCGGTCAAGGACGTCGCCGGGATCGCGGGCGAGACCGTGACGCGCGGGACCGCCACGGCCCGGCCGGCTGGTTCGGACCATTTGGTGGTGCGGCGGCTGCGGGAGGCCGGCGCGGTGGTCGTCGGGATCACGCGCGTGCCGGAGCTGTGCATCTGGCCGATGACCGACTCGCCCGAGGCCGTGACGCGCAACCCGTGGGCGCCGGAGTACACGGCGGGCGGTTCGTCGGGCGGCAGCGCGGCGGCGGTGGCGGCGGGACTGGTGCCGGTCGCGCACGGCACCGACGGGCTCGGCTCGATCCGGCTGCCCGCGGCGATGTGCGGGCTGGTGGGGATCAAGCCGGGGGCGGAAGTGCTGGCCGAGGAGGGCTGGTTCGGGATGTCCGCGCACGGCAGCCTGGCGACGACGGTGGCGGACGCGGCGTTGCTGTTGTCGGTGCTGGCGGGCCGGCCGGAGTTCGCCGAGGTGCGCGAGCCGGGTCGGCTGCGGATCGCGGTGTCGACCGAGGTGCCGCTGACGCGCGCGCCGGTGCCGCGCCCGCTGACGGCGGCGGTCGAGCGGGTGGCGGACCTGCTGGCGACCTCCGGGCATCGCGTGTCTCGCGCGCGGCCGCGGTACGGGGTGGAGCCGGTGGCCGGGATCCTGGAGCGGTGGTTCGCCGGCCCGGCCGAGCAGGCGTCCGAGGTGGACTTCGACGCGCTGCAGCCGCGGACGCAGCGGCACGTGCGGATCGGCCGCGCCGCGCGGCCGCTGGTGACACCTGGTACGGCCCGCCGCTGGACGGCGCGGGCGGCGGAGTTCTTCGCCGGGCAGGACGTGCTGATCACCCCGACGCTCGCGACGATGCCCCCGAAGGCGGCGGGCTGGCATGGGCGGTCGTGCCTGGCGAACGCGCTGCCGTCGGTGGCCCTGGCGGGCTTCACGGGCCTGTGGAACCTGGCCGGCTACCCGGCGATCTCCGTACCGGCGGGCCGCACGCCGAAGGGCCTGCCGATCGGGGTGCAGCTGGTGACCAGCCCCGGCGGCGAGGCGAGGCTGCTGGCGCTGGCCGCGCAGCTGGAGGAGCTGAACCCCTGGCCCCGGTTGCCCTAGCCGGGTGTTGATCGGGCGGGGCTGGGCGGCGCCCGTCGATCAACTGGAGTGGTGGGCGCGAGCCGATGACGGGACTGGCGGTCCGTGCAGCCGCCGCGCTGCCCGGGCAGCCGAGGTGCGGCGCCGCCTCCGGTGGGCTGGGGTGCGCGGGGCGGCTTCCCACGGGGGCTGGGACCGCCTCCGGCGGCTTTACTTCGTACTGGGCTGGGGTCGCCTACTTCTTAGTGGACTGCGGCCGCTTGGCGAGCGGCTTCGGCGGCTGCTGCCCTTCCGCCATGGCGGCCGGGCCGGCGAGAGCCGCGGGCGGCTTGCCCGTCACCGGGCGGGCACCGCCACCGGGCTTCGCGGCCGGTGCTGCCTTCGGCGGGTTGGGCTTGCCGCCTGCCGGAGCTTCACTGGCCGGGCCGCCCTGGCTGTTGGTGCCCGAGCCGCCCTGACCGCCCGCGGCCGGTCCCGCTGCCGGGCGTCCGGCCGCTGCGCCGCCGGGACCCGGCTTCGCCGCGCTCGCGGCTGCGCCACCAGCGCTCGGTCCACCAGCACTGGACCCACCGGCACTCGCTCCACCGGCACCGGGGCCACTGGCACCCGGCGTCGACGCGCCCGCGGCTGCGCCACCGGCACCCGGCCCACCGGCACTGGATCCACCGGCACTCGCGCCACCGGCACCCGGCCCACCGGCACTGGACCCACCAGCACCGGGCCCACCGGCACTCGCACCACCGGCACTCGCGCCACCGGCACCCGGCCCACCGGCACCCGGCCCACCAGCATTGGACCCGCCAGCACCGGGCCCACCAGCACTCGCGCCACCGGCACCCGGGCCACCGGCACTGGACCCACCAGCACCCGGCCCGCCAACCGGCTTCACCACCGCCGTCTGCACTGCCGCGGAGTTCACCGCCGGCTTCACCGTCGGCGGCTTCACCGCCGGCACCGTCTTCATGCCGTCGGCCGCATCATCCACCGGGCGGCTCATGTCCACCACGGACTCCTCCCGCAGCGGCTCCAGCGTCGACTGGCTGCGGGCCAGCACCTCGTCGGTCTTGCGGAGCCGCCCGGCGACCTCCGTGCTGATCCGCGTCAGGCGCTCCACCAGCTGCCGCGCCTCGCGTTCGCGCTTTTCCGCCCTTGCGGTCGCGTCCTCGACCATCGCGCGGGCCCTCGCGCTGGCCTCGTCGACCAGGCGCTTCGCCTCGGCGGTCGCCTCTGCGATGCGCCGCTCGGCCTGCTGCTTGCTCGCCGTCTGCTGGTCGGCGATGTGCTTCTCCAGCGCGGCCCGCTGCGACGCCATCGACTGCTCGAAGTCGTGCTGCACGGTGCGCCGCTTGCGCTCGGCCTCGATGTCCAGCTGCGTCCGCCGCCGCGTCGCCTCCGACGTCAGGCGCTCGACCTCCGCCTTCGTCGCCTCCAGCGCCCGCTTGTGCTCGGCCTGCAGCGCCTGCCCGTGCGTGTCCAGCTCCGCCAGCAGCTTCTGGTACCGCTCACGCAGCTTCCCGGACAGCTCGGTCGTCGCGCTCCAGTGCTCCTCCGCCGCGACCTGCGCGCGCGACGTGATCTCCTCGGCGCGCATCTCCGCCAGCTCCACGGTGCGCTGCATGCGCTCGTCGAGGTCCTCGACCCGCTCCGGCGGCCGCTTCAGCTCCTCGACCCGGTTGCGCAGCCGCGCGATCTCCCCGCGCGCGCCCTCCAGCTCGCGCGACAGGTTGGACACCTTGGCCATCGCGTTGTCGCGATCAGCCATCACCCGGCGCAGGTTCGCCTCGACGTGATCCAGGTACTGCAGCACCTGGCCGCGGTCGAAGCCGTGCCACACCTGGTTGTACTCACGCCGCAACGGGAGCAGGCTGTCGCGCTCAGAGACCATGCGAAAACCGTACCCGCGCACAGCGTGTTAACACGGTCAGGCCACGCCCGGTGTGTCACTCACCAGTGGAAACCCCTGGTCAGCTTGACGAGGGCGTTCGCCGCGCGGGACAGGTGCCGCTCGCCCTTCCCGATCCGCAGCTCACCGCTGCCGCCCGCGGCCGTCGAGTCGGGGAAGACGCGGTAACCCTCGTACGCGATGGCGTCGACCAGCCCCGGCAGCAGCGTGTACGCCGCTTGGATCAGGTACCCCTCCGGGGTGCCGATGTGCTTGGGCCGGTTCTTCAGCGCGCGCACCACCATGTCCGCGGCCTGGTCCGGCGACTTCGTCGGGAACGCGTCGTAGATCTTCGTCGGCCGGATCATCGGCGTGCGGACCAGTGGCATGTGGATGGTGGTGAACGTGATGCCGTCACCGTGGGTCTCGGTCGCCGCGATCTTGCTGAAGTAGTCCAGCGCCGCCTTCGACGCGACGTACGCGGAGAACCGCGGCGCGATGCCCTGCACGCCGATCGACGACACGTTGACCACATGCCCGAACTTCCGCTCGGCCATGTGCGGCAGCACCGCGAGGATCAGCCGCACCGCGCCGAAGTAGTTGATCGCCATCGCGCGCTCGTAGTCGTGGAAGCGGTCGTAGGACAGCTTGATCGACCGGCGGATCGACCGGCCCGCGTTGTTGACCAGCATGTCGATGCGCCCGTGCTCGGCCAGCATCTGGTCGACGATCTTGCGCACGGCCTCCTCGTCGGTCAGGTCGGCCGGGTAGATCGAGGCGTAGCCGCCCGCCGCGACGATCTCGTCGCGCACCTCCGCCAGCTCCGGCTCCCGCCGCGCGACCAGCAGCGGCACCCCGCCCTCGGCCGCCACCTTCAACGCGGTCGCCCGTCCGATGCCCGACGACGCGCCGGTGATGATGACGCGGCGGCCGTCCAGCTCGCCTCGCGGCCCGTGCTTGCGGGCGCGGAACGGGTCGAGGTGCTCGCGCCAGTACCGCCACAGCGCGGGCGCGTAGTCCTCGATCCGGGGCACGTCAACGCCGCTGGCCGCGAGCTCCTTGCGGGTCGCGGCGGAGGAGAAGACCGACGGGAACGACAGCGTGTCCAGCAGCACGGCCGGGATGCCGAGGCGCTCCAGGAACGCGTCACGGGTGATCGTCACACCCGGCACGTGCTCGCTCAGCCGGGCCAGTTTCAGCAGGCCCCGGGACAGCCGCCGGTCCAGCTCGACGTTGATCGTCGGCGCCCCGGCCGCGCGGGCGAAGGCGTTGTAGACGCAGATCACCGACTGCGGCTCCGGGCTGACCAGGTGGAACGCCCGCCCGTCCAGCCCCGGCTTGACCACCAGCTCCAGCAGCGCCCTGGCCACGTAGTCGACCGGGACGACGTTCGTGTCGCCCAGGTCCGGGCCGGCGAGCGGCAGGTTCGGCAGCGCGGCGAGCCTGCTGATCGCGGGGAAGAGGTAGTACGGGCCGTCGATCTTGTCCATCTCGCCGGTCTGCGAGTGGCCCACCACGACCGCGGGCCGGTACACCCGCCACGGCACCTCGGACTGCTGCCGCACCAGCCGCTCGGCCTCGAACTTCGTCCGGTGGTACGGCGTGGGCAGGCGCTGGCCGGTGTCGAACATGTCCTCGGTGAACACGCCCTCGTGGTCGCCGGCCACGGCCACCGACGACACGTGGTGCAGGCAGCCGGCCTGGATGTCGGCGGCCAGTTCCAGCACGTTGCGGGTGCCCTCGACGTTGGCCTTGACGCTCGTCGCGTCGTCGGCGGTCAGGTCGTACAGCGCGGCCAGGTGGACCAGACCGTCGACCCGGCCCCGCAGCCCGGCGCGCACGTCCTCCGCGACGCCGAGGTCCTCGCGGCCGATGTCGCCGTCGACCAGCGTCACCTTCTCCGGGTGCGGCCAGCCGTTGACCAGGTCCGTCAGCCGCTCCCGCGACTTCTCGCGGACCAGCAGGAACACCTGGTCGACCTCCGCCCTGGCCAGCAGCAGCGGGGTGAAGTGGCGCCCGATCAGCCCGGTCGCCCCGGTCACCAGATACCCGGTCATGTGCCTGCCCTCCGCCGTCGTCGCCCGGCTGCATTGTCCGCCGCCGCGGCCGTCGTGACCACAGTCATAGTGCACGGGGTCCCCGGAACGATCACCGGACGCGAGTAAAGTCGCCTTTACTTGAACGGGAACCGGCAGGGCGCTGCCGACGTTGAACCTGATGCAGGTGCCAGTAGATCCAGGAGGATCAGGTGCGTTCCACAAGCAACCCAGCGTTCCGCAACCTGCCCACCGGCAGCGCGGGATACGGCTCTTACGGGCCGAACGTAGGCTTCAACCAGCCCCAGGGCATGCCCGGTTACGGCATGCCGTCGGGGTACGGCGCGCAGCAGGCGCCGGCGACCGAACGCCCCATGACGGTCGACGACGTCGTCATCAAGACCGGGATGAGCCTCGGCGTCGCCCTGATCACCGGTGTCCTCGCCGCGATCTGGGCGCAGAGCCAGGCTGACGCCAACGCGCTCGGCCCGGTGCTCGGGCTGATGCTCGGCGGCATGATCGTCGGCCTGGTGCTGTCGCTGATCATGATCTTCCGGCAGAAGCCGAGCGGCCCGATGACGCTGCTGTACTCGGCGGCCGAGGGTGTGTTCCTCGGTGCGATCACCGGGCTTTTCGAGATGCTCTACCCCGGCATCGCCCTGCAGGCGATCCTGGGCACCGCGGGTGTGTTCATCGGCATGCTGGTCGTCTACAAGACCGGCGCGGTGAAGGTGACGCCGAAGCTGACCAAGTGGGTGATGGGCGCCCTGGCGGGTGTCGTGATCCTGATGCTGGCCAACCTCGTGCTCGGCCTCTTCGGCGTGAACATGGGTCTGCGGGACGGTGGCGCGCTCGCCATCATCTTCAGCCTCGTGGTCATCGGCGTCGCGGCGTTCTGCCTGCTGCTCGACTTCGACGCGGCCGACCAGATGATCCGGGCGGGCATGCCGGCCAAGTGGGCGTGGTTCGCCGCGTTCGGCCTGATGACCACCCTGGTCTGGCTCTACCTGGAGATCCTGCGCCTGCTGTCGTACCTGCAGAACGACTAGCGAACGCACAGTGGCGGCTAGTTGACAGCGGGGTTTGAAGTGACTTCGCCACCTGGATGACAGCAGCTCGACAGCTTCCCCAACAGAAGGACACTCGGTTACGAACCGGGTGTCCTTTTGTTATGTGCTCACCCTTTCGGTGGCCCGGTGATCGTCTCCTTGACTACGCAGTGTTGGATACGAGGACTCCTGTCCAGTTCACACTTGTGAGGTTCGCGTGAGCGTCCCCCCACCGCCGGCTGCGCCTGGAGGGCAGCCGACGCCCTTCGGCAACCAGCCGCCCGCCGGTAACCAGGGCGCTCCCGGCGCGTTCGGCCAGCCGGGCCAGCCCGGGCAGCCGGGCCAGTCCGGTCAGTTCGGCCAGCCGGGACAGCCGGGTCAGCCCGGCCAGTTCGGGCAGCCCGCGGGCGCCCCGCCCGCCTTCCCGCCGCCGGGACAGCCCGGTCAGCCCGGCGCGTTCGGCCCCCCGCCGGGGCAGCCGTTCGGCCCGCCGCCCGGCCAGCCCGCCAAGAAGAGCAAGCTCACCTGGCTGCGGATCGTCCTGCCGATCGTCGTGGTGGTCGGCGTCGGCATCGTCGCGATCATCAACTTCGTCGGGTCCCCTGCCTCGGCCGCGGTCGGTGACTGCCTGCAGATCACCGAGTTCAAGACCAACGGCGACGAGCCGACGAAGAAGGACTGCGGCGACCAGAACGCGAACGTCAAGATCGCGGTCAAGCTGGACAACGCGTCCGACAGCTGCCCGACCGGCGACTACGACGAGTACAGCGTCAGCGGCCGCGGCGACTACAAGCTCTGCCTGATGATCAACGCGCACGACGGCGACTGCTTCGCCAACGTGACGTCCTCGACCGACGGCTACAAGCGGGTCCCCTGCACCGACCCGACGGCCGAGATCGAGTTCCTCAAGGTCGTCACCGGCCAGGCCGACGAGGCCGCCTGCGAGGGCCTGGAGATCGACGGCGCGGTCACCTACTCCGAGCCCGCCACCACCATGTGCGCGGTCGCGAAGAACGGCGCCAGCGCCTGATCCACGCACAACGAAGAAGGGGCCCGGCACGCAGCCGGGCCCCTTTTCGCGTGCGGGGTCAGCTCAGCCGCTCGATGACCATCGCCATGCCCTGGCCGCCGCCGACGCACATCGTCTCCAGGCCCCACTGCTTGTCGTGGTGCTGCAGCGAGTTGATCAGCGTCGAGGTGATACGGGCGCCGGTCATGCCGAACGGGTGGCCAACGGCGATCGCGCCGCCGTTGACGTTCAGCCGCTCGATGTCGATGCCCAGGTCCTTGTAGGACGGGATGACCTGCGCGGCGAACGCCTCGTTGATCTCCACCAGGTCGATGTCGCCGATGGACATCCCGGCGCGGGCCAGCGCGCGCTGCGACGCCTCGACCGGGCCGTAGCCCATGATCTCCGGCGACAGGCCGGACACGCCGGTCGACACGACCCGCGCCAGCGGCGTGATGCCGAGCTGCTTCGCCTTGGTGTCGGACATGATCACCAGCGCGGCGGCGCCGTCGTTGAGCGGGCAGCAGTTGCCCGCGGTGACCCGGCCGTCGGGGCGGAACACCGGCTTCAGGCCGGACACGCCCTCGATCGTCACACCGGCGCGCGGGCCGTCGTCCTTCGACACGACCGTGCCGTCGGGCAGGGTCACCGGCGTGATGTCCTTGGCCCAGAACCCGTCGGCGATGGCCTTCTCCGCCAAGTTCTGCGACCGCACGCCGAACTCGTCCATCTCCTCGCGGGAGACGTTCTTCAGGCGCGCGAGGTTCTCCGCGGTCTGGCCCATCGCGATGTAGACGTCGGGCAGCTGCCCGTTCTCGCGCGGGTCGACCCAGGTGTCGCTGCCCTCGGCCGCGGTCTTCGCGGTGCGGGCCTCGGCGTCGGCGAACAGCGGGTTGTGCGTGTCGGGCCAGGAGTCCGAGCTGCCCTTCGCGAACCGCGACACCGTCTCCACGCCGGCGGAGATGAACACGTCACCCTCGCCCGCCTTGATCGCGTGCAGGGCCATCCGGGTGGTCTGCAGGCTGGAGGAGCAGTAGCGGGTGATGGTGCACCCGGGCAGGTGGTCGTAACCGAGCTGGACCGCGACGGCGCGGCCCATGTTGAAGCCCGACTCGCCGCCGGGCAGGCCGCAGCCGAGCATGAGGTCGTCGATGTCCTTCGGGTCCAGCTGCGGCACCTTGTCCAGCGCGGCGCGGACCATCTGCGCGGCCAGGTCGTCCGGCCGCATGCTCACCAGCGAGCCCTTCCCGGCGCGGCCGATCGGCGAACGCGCCGCGGAGACGATGACGGCTTCAGGCATGGCTTGACACTCCTTCGGGTCGGACTAAGCGCGTGCTTACCCACATCCTGCACCCTGGGAGCGTGCGGTCAAACCCCTACGCGACCAGTACCACGTCTAGGGCCCGCCCGTCTCCCACCACCGCCCTCAGCGGACGCGCTCCGCGCGACTAGCCTGACTTCTGTGGACTACGTCGAGCACATCGTCGACCTCGTGGGCAACACCCCGCTGGTCAAGCTGAACTCCCTCACCGAGGGCCTGGCGCCGCTCGTGCTGGCGAAGGTGGAGTACTTCAACCCGGGCGGCAGCGTGAAGGACCGCATCGCGCTGCGCATGGTCGAAGCCGCCGAGGCCTCCGGCGAGCTCAAGCCCGGCGGCACCATCGTGGAGCCGACCTCCGGCAACACCGGCGTCGGCCTGGCGATGGTCGCCCAGCGCAAGGGCTACCAGTGCGTCTTCGTCTGCCCGGACAAGGTGAGCGAGGACAAGCGCAACGTGCTGAAGGCCTACGGCGCCCGCGTCGTCGTGTGCCCGACCGCCGTCCCGC
This sequence comes from Amycolatopsis sp. NPDC006131, assembly GCF_040614175.1. Taxonomy (NCBI): domain Bacteria; kingdom Bacillati; phylum Actinomycetota; class Actinomycetes; order Pseudonocardiales; family Pseudonocardiaceae; genus Amycolatopsis; species Amycolatopsis sp. NPDC006131. The sequence continues at coordinate 1,621 of NZ_JBEXTX010000047.1, read as the reverse complement.
CCGAGCACCCGGACTCCTACTACTCCGTCTCCGACCGGCTGGTGCGGGAGATCGAGGGCGCCTGGAAGCCCAACCAGTACGCCAACCAGCAGAACCCGGAGAGCCACTACCACTCGACCGGCCCCGAGATCTGGCAGCAGACCGACGGGAAGATCACCCACTTCGTCGCGGGTGTGGGCACCGGCGGCACGATCTCCGGCACCGGCCGCTACCTGAAGGAAGCCTCCCAGGGCCGCGTCAAGGTCGTCGGCGCCGACCCGGAGGGCTCGGTCTACTCCGGCGGCACCGGGCGCCCCTACCTGGTCGAAGGCGTCGGCGAGGACTTCTGGCCGGACACCTACGACCGCGGCATCGCCGACGAGATCATCGCCATCTCCGACGCCGAGTCCTTCGCCGTCACCCGCCGCCTCGCGCTCGAGGAGGGCCTGCTGGTTGGCGGCTCGTGCGGGATGGCCGTCGCGGCCGCGCTCAAGCTCGCCGAGCGGCTCGGCCCGGACGACGTCATCGTGGTGCTCCTGCCCGACGGTGGCCGCGGCTACCTGGGCAAGGTCTTCAACGACCAGTGGATGGCCGGCTACGGCTTCCTGCCCCCGGACTCCTCGGGCGCCACGGTCGGCGACGTCCTGCGCGCCAAGACCGGATCGCTGCCCGACCTGGTCCACACCCACCCGAACGAGACGGTCGCCGAGGCCGTCGCGATCCTGTCCGAGTTCGACGTCAGCCAGATGCCGGTGGTCAGCGCCGAGCCGCCGGTGATGGCGGCCGAGGTGGTCGGCGCCGTCAACGAGCGGGAGCTGCTGGAGGCCCTGTTCACCGGGAAGGCCCAGCTCGCCGACCGGCTGGACAAGCACATGTCGCCGCCGCTGCCGACCATCGGCGCCAGCGAGGGCGTCGGCGCGGCGATGAAGGCCCTGTCCAACGCGGACGGCGCGCTGGTGCTGGTCGACGGCAAGCCGGCCGGCGTGCTCACCAGGCACGACCTGCTGGGGTACCTCGCCGGACGGTGAACCAGACTTCATCGCGCGGAACCGTCGGGGCGTTACGAGCGTCTATGACCGGTATCCGATAGCGTGTGCCCACCCGGATCAACGTGAATACGCACTGTCAGTCCTCTCGAGGGGGTTCAAGACCCACATGAGCGCTCCGCAGCCGCCCAACCAGCCTTGGGGTGGCGGTCAGCCGCCTCAGGGCCCGCCGAGCGGTCCCCAGCAGCAGCAAGACAACCCGTTCGGCTCGTCGGAGCCGACCCAGGTCGTGCAGCCCGGCCAGTCGCAGCAGCCGTCCGAGGGCGGCTCGTTCGGCGAGACCGCGGAGCCGACCCAGGTGGTCCAGCCGGGTGGGGACCCGAACGCCACGCAGAAGGTCAACCCGGGTGACCAGCCGGGCGCGGAGTCCACGCAGCTGGTGCCCCCGGGCTCCCAGCCGCCGGCCATCCCGTACTCGCCGCCGCCGAGCGCCGCGGACAACCCCAGTGCAGTGAACCCCCAGCATGGCTTCGGGCAGCAGGGCTTCGGGCAGCAGCAGCAGCCCGGTTTCGGGCAGCAGCAGCCGGGCCCGTACGGCCAGCCGCCGCAGGGCTACGGCCCGCCGTCGGGTGGCTTCGGCCAGCCGCAGTGCTTCG
>NZ_JBEXTX010000046.1:0-55375 GCF_040614175.1 Amycolatopsis sp. NPDC006131 | reverse complement strand
GGAACGACCGCTGCCACCCGTTCACCTGGACCAAGACCGCCGACGAAATCCTGCCCCACGCCAGCCGTCAACGAACCTCGGACGCACGACACTAGCCGCGGCCAGTGGAAAGCGGCACCGGAGACACGGGCCGATCGGGCCCCGGGAGCACGACAGGGCACATGCGCTGGCCACCCCGGTTCGCTTGCGCGATCGAAGTCGGGCAGGCGCGTCAGTGGTGCCGCCCGCGCGGCACCCTCCCGTTCAGCGTCAGTGGTGCCGCCCGCGCGGCACCCTCCCGTTCAGATGTGGTGGCCGATGGGCCGACCTGTCCCCGGACGGGGTGCCGCTCCGCCGCTGAGGGCGGAGCGGCACCCCGTCACTCGGAGGCTTGTTCCGTCGTCGGGAGGTAGACGCGGAAACGGGTGTCGCCGGGTTCGGACTCGACTCGCAGGTCTCCTCGGTGGCGGTCCACCACGATGCGCCACGAGATGTCCAGCCCGAGGCCCGTGCCCTCCCCCACCGGCTTCGTCGTGAAGAACGGCTCGAAGATCCGCTGCTTGGTCTCCGCCGAGATGCCGGGGCCGGTGTCGCTGATCTCGACCACCACCCGGTCGCCGTCGCGGCTGGTGCGCAGCGTCAGCGTGCCCGTGCCCTCCATGGCGCTGACCGCGTTGTCGATGATGTTCGTCCACACCTGGTTCAGCTCGCCCGCGTACGCGGGCACCGTCGGCAGCGACCGGTCGTACTCCTTGACGACCTTGACCCCGGTGCCGATCTTGCCCGCCAGCATCACCAGCGTCGAATCCAGGCCGTCGTGCACGTCGATCCACTGGTGCGGCGCCCGGTCCATCTGCGAGTACTGCTTCGCCGCCCCGACCAGCGCCGAAATCCGCGTCGTCGAGTCCTCGATCTCCCCCATCAGCATCTCGGTCTCCAGCGCGTACGCCAGCCACCGCAGTGCGCCGTCCAGCAGGCCGTCGCCGACGGACTCCAGGACGTGGTCGAGGCTCTCGGCGGACAGGCCGGCCGCGACGAAGATCGGGGCCAGGTCCCAGCCCTGCTCGATGTCGCGCTCCTCGAGCCAGTCGCCGATCTCGTCCTCGCGGTCGGCCTGCTGCATCGCCGTCAGCGGCGGCGCGTCGGCCACCTGCTTGACCAGCCGCTCCTGCACGTCGAGCAACAGCTCCAGCAGATCGGGCTCGATGTCCCGCTTCGCCAGTATCGCCAGCTTGTGCCGCATCCCGGCGACCCGCTCGCGCAGCGCCGCGGTGGCGCGCACCGCGGCGGCCGCCGGGTTGTTCAGCTCGTGGGTCAGCCCCGCCGACATCTCGCCGAGCGCGAGCAGCCGCCGCCGCTGCCCGATCAGCGCGTCGGTGTTGCGCCAGCCCAGGTACGAACCCTCCAGCAGGTGCGTGGCCATCGGGAACCAGCTGCGGAACTGGTCGGCGAACTCCTTGGCGGGCAACGTCAGGAACATCAGGTCGGTGACCGCGTACACCGAGGCGCCGTAGCGCTGCTGCTGTTGCCCGTAGAAGAACTGCGTGGCCCCGCAGTAGGCGCCGCGCTGGTCGGAGCGGACGGTCTCCACCTCGCTGCCGCCCACCAGCCGCGTCATCCGCAGCGCGCCGGACAGCAGCACGTAGAAGCACGTCGCCGGATCGCCCTCGTTGATGATCGCGGTGTCCGCGGCGTACTGCTCGAGCTTGGCGTGGTCGAGGATCCAGTCGAGCTGGGCGTCCGACAGATCGGTGAACAGGAACAACTCCCGCAGGAACTCGCGGGTCAGCTGCGGCTCGCTCATCGTGCCTCCAGGTAGCGGTGCACGAGCGAGACGGCCATCGCGCCCTCGCCGACGGCCGAGGCGACGCGCTTGACCGACTGCGAGCGGACGTCCCCGGCCACGAACACACCCGGGATGGACGACTCCAGGTGGTGCGGGTCCCGGTCGGGGGTCCACCCCGGTGGTCGTTTGCCGTCGACCATCAGGTCGGCGCCCGTGCACACGAAACCGTGCTCGTCGCGCAGCACGTCGTCACCCAGCCACTCGGTGCGCGGCGCCGCGCCGATGAACACGAACAGGTGCCCGGTCTGCACCGTCTCGGTGATGCCCTGCTCCTCGTCGCACAGGGTCAGCTCTTCGAGGTGGTCGGTGCCGTGCGCGCGCACCACCGTGGTGCGGGTGCGGACGTGGATGTTGCCGATCGCCTCGATCTGCTCGATGAGGTAGTGCGACATGGACGCCTGCAGCGACGGCCCGCGCACCAGGATCGAGACTTCCTTGGCGTAGCGGGAGAAGAACACCGCCGCCTGCCCGGCGGAGTTGGCGCCGCCGACGATGTAGACGTGCTCGCCCTCGCACTCGGGCGCCTCGGTGGCGGCCGAGCCGTAGAACACGCCGCGGCCGGTCAGTTCGGCCACGCCCTCGGCCTCCAGCGCCCGGTAGGACACGCCGGTGGCGAGGACGACGGCGTGCGCCGCGATCTCGCTGCCGTCGCCGAACCGCACCACCCGCGCCGAGCCGCGGGCCTCCAGGCCGGTCACGTCCCGCGCGGTCAGCACCTCCGCGCCGAACTTCTGGGCCTGGCGGCGGGCCCGGTCGGTCAGCTGCGCCCCGGACACCCCGTCCGGGAAGCCGAGGTAGTTCTCGATCCGGGAGCTCTGCCCGGCCTGTCCGCCGGTGGCCCGGCGCTCGACCAGGACCGTGCGCAGCCCTTCGGAGGCGCCGTAGACGGCCGCGCCGAGCCCGGCGGGACCGCCGCCGATCACGACCAGGTCGTAGAACTCCGAAGCCGGTCGGGTCGACAGCCCGACGGCGTCGGCGATCTGCTCGCCGTCCGGCTTGCGCAGCACCGTCCCGTCGGGGGTGATCAGCACCGGGATGTCCGCCGAGACGCAGCCGGCGGCTTCGAGCAGGCGGCAGGCCTCCGGCTCCTCGACGGAGTACCACCGGTACGGCACCGAGTTGCGGGCCAGGAAGTCCCGCACCTTGTACGACGGCGAGGACCAGCGGTGCCCGATCACCTTCGTCTCCTCGACCGGCCGGTCCCCGGCCGCGCGCCACGCGTCGACGAGCGCGTCGACCACCGGGTACAGCTTCTCCTCCGGCGGGTCCCACGGCTTGAGGAGGTAGTGGTCGACGTCGACGACGTTGATCGCCTGGATCGCCGCGTCGGTGTCGGCGTACGCGGTCAGCAGGGCGCGCCGGGCGTACGGGAACAGGTCCATCGCCTGCTCCAGGAAGGTGATGCCGTCCATCTGCGGCATGCGGTAGTCGGCGAGGATGGCCGCGACGGCGTCGCCGCGCAGCTTGATCTCGCGCAGGGCTTCGAGCGCGTCCGCCCCGGAGGCGGCGCGCACGACGCGGTAGTCCTGGCCGTAACGACGGCGGAGGTCACGGGCGACCGACCGGGACACGGCCGGGTCGTCGTCGACGGTCATGAGGATGGGCAGGCTCACGACGCAAACCCTACGGCCTGGCAGCGTTCCAGGGTCAGAACTTTCCCGCACGAGGAGACCACATACTGGACGCACCTTGCCGCCCGCGGCCCTTCGCGGTGATCATCGGAACCCGTCCACGACCGCTGCGGGAGGTCCGCGAAAATGTCCGTCGAGCTGCCCGAACGCGTCCGCGCCCTGCGCTCCGCCGAGGTTCCGCCGGACGGCATTCTGGAGGGGCCGCGGCACCTCTCGCGACTTCACGAAGATGCACAGTCGCGCGAGTACGAGATGTTCACCTCGCGCCCGCTGGGACGCGTGATCGGCGCCGAGATCACCGGCGTGGACCTCAGCAGGCCCCTCACCCCGCGGCTGCGCGACGAGCTGAACCGCGCGCTGCTGGAGTGGAAGGTGCTGTTCTTCCGCGACCAGCGCATCACCCCGGAGCAGCAGCGGGCGTTCGCGCGCAACTGGGGCCCGCTGGAGACCAACCCGTTCCTGCCTGCCGGGGACTCCGACGAGGTCACCCGGTTCGCACGCGGCGCGGGGATGCCGGGTTTCGAGAACATCTGGCACGCCGACACGACCTGGCGCCCGGAGCCGGCGCTCGGCTCGGTCCTGCGACTGGTCGAGGTGCCGCCGCTGGGCGGGGACACCCTGTGGGCCGACATGGCCGCGGCCTACGACAACCTGCCCGCCGATGTCCGCGACCAAATCGACGGCCTGCGCGCGGTGCACGACTTCGTGCCCGGCTTCGCCCGCTTCGCCGACCACGACCTGCTGGCCCGCTGGCAGGACCGCTTCCCGCCGGTCGAGCACCCGGTCGTGCGCGTGCACCCGGAGACCGGCCGGAAGACGCTGTTCGTCAACCAGGCCTTCACCACGCACATCGTCGGCATGGACCGCGCGGAGAGCGACCGCCTGCTGCGGCTGCTGTTCGCGCAGGCGCACGTGCCGGAGTACCAGGTGCGGTTCTCGTGGCGCCCGGACACGGTCGCGTTCTGGGACAACCGCGCGACGCAGCACTACGCGGTCAACGACTACCACCCGCACGCGCGGATCGCGGAGCGCGTCGCGATCGCCGGTGATCGTCCGTTCTGACCGTTAGCCTGGGGCCATGGCGGACCCGAAGAGCACGGTCACCTCGTTCCTGACGGCCCTCGAACGCGACGACGTCGAAGGGGCGCTGACCTTCGCCGCCCCGGAGATGGTGTACCAGAACGTCCCGCTGCCCCCGGCGCGTGGCGTCGCGGCCGTGGAGAAGCAGCTGCGCCTGCTCAGCCGCTACCGCATCGGCTTCGAGGCGCGCGTGCACCACATCGCCGCCGACGGCCCGATCGTGCTGACCGAGCGGACCGACGTGCTGCGCGTGGGGTCGTGGGACACGCGGTTCTGGGTGTGCGGCACGTTCGAGGTGCGCGACGGCCGGATCGTGCTGTGGCGGGACTACTTCGACTGGGCGACCGTGCTCGCCTCGAGCGTGCGCGGCGCCGGGAGGGCCACCGTCACCGGGGTGTCGACGCTGGTCGCCCGCGCGCGCCTGCGGGACTGACGCCGGTACCACTGCAGGCAGATCACCAGCGCGAGCGCGATTTCGACGGCGTCCCCGCCGTAGTACAGGACCTGCGCCCCGGCGTGGAAGCCGTCCGCGTACAGGGTCTTGGCGAGGATGCCGTGCGCCGCGCCGGCCAGCACGAGCGTCGCGCCGCGCAACACCAGGCCGTGGCGGTGGCGCACCGGCTCCACCTGGCAGATCGCGGCGGTGAACAGCAGTCCCGCGGCGAACACGTGCGCCTGCACCCACGGCTGGTGCGCCTGCGCGATCAGCGGTGTCCGGTACAGCAGCCACAGCCCGCCGACGTCGAGCACCGCCGCGACCGGCGGGAACACCAGCACCGCGACCGGCCACGAGCGCAGCACCCGCACCAGCGCGCGGCGGCCACGCCAGGCCCGCGACGCGAGCGTGACCGGCCTGCCCAGCACCAGCAGCAGCGGGCCGGCCATGCCGACCACGAGGTGCTGCGCCATGTGGGCGGTGAACGTGTGCGCCGGGAACGACAGCGTCACGACGACCGCGAGCGCGCCCGCCGTGAACGAGATGGTGCGCCACCGCGGCCACGGGCGCCGCGCCGCGCACAGGTAACCCACCAGCGCGATGGCCACCGCCAGTGCGATCGGCCAGGTGCCGGTGGCGTGGTCAGGCACGCTGGCGCTCCCGCGCCAGCAGCACCACGCCCGCGGCCAGCAACAGCACCGCGATCACGTTCCACGCCCAGTCGTAGGGCACGAGGTCGACGTGGTAGCGGATCTGGTGCAGGGTCAGCAGCTTGTGCTGGATCGTCCCGTCGTAGAGCTGGAACGCGCCTGCCCCGGTGAGGATCCCGCCCAGCAGCGCGCGGCCGGACAGCGCCGCGCGCCGCCGCAGGTCGGCCACCAGCACCAGGCCGAGCACGGTGGCGAACCAGCCGAACGCGTGGAACAGCCCGTCGGACACCAGCCCGGCGTCCGAAGTGGACTTGTCGTAGAAGTGGTGCCAGTGCAGCAACTGGTGGAACACCGTCTCGTCGACGAACGCCGCGATCCCGACGCCGATCGCGGCGCCCGCCCAGGCCGAACGCGCCCGGGCCGGACGCTCCCGTGCCGCCATACCGTCGCACCTCCGAGGTAGCGGCTACCCTGAGGTGCGCGGGTTATGCGTTCAGTGCCGCGTCGAGTTCGGCGAGCAACCGGGCCTTCGGCCGGGCGCCCACCCACTGCGCCACCCGCTCGCCGTCACGGAACAGCACCAGCGTGGGCAGCGACATCACCTGCAGGTCGCGCGCGGTGCGCGGGTTCTCGTCGGAGTTGATCTTGCGGATGGTCAGCTCACCCGCGCGCTCGGCGGCGATCTCGGCGAGCACCGGCGCGATCATGTGGCACGGCGGGCACCACTGCGCCCAGAAGTCGACCAGCACGGGCCCGTCGTGGCGCAGCACCTCCGCCTCGAAGGTCTCGTCGGTCACGGCGAGCACGGCGCCGGTGGTGGTGGTCATCGGGACTCCTCGAAGGACGTGGTGACCCGGCACGGGCCGGGCTCTCGGTCGAGCGCTTCGGTGAGCTTGGCGCGCAGGTCGTCGCGCACGGCCTGCAGCCGGTCCAGGCAGGCCTCGACCTCGGCGAGCTTGCGCTCGTACACCTCGATCGAGTCGGCGCACGAGTCCCCGGTCTCGTGGCCTGCCCGCAGGCACTCCACGAACGGGCGAGTGTCGTCGAGGCTGAACCCGACCGCCTGGAGCGTCTGGATCTCGCGGACGAGCCGGAAGTCGTCCTCGCCGTACTCGCGGTAGCCGTTGGCCGCGCGCCGCGCGGACAGCAGCCCCTGTGACTCGTAGAACCGCAGCGCGCGCGTGGTCGTCCCGGCCCGCTGCGCCAGCTCCCCGATTCGCATGTGATCGAGCGTAAAGGTTGCCGCTGACGTCAAGGCAAGGATTCGCGCGCGACTCGTTCCAGGCGCTCCCGGTAGTCCGCCCACCACTGCGCGTCGGCGTCCGGCAGGTTGCCGGTGTCGCGGCGCATCCCGGCGGCGCCGTCGACGAGTTCGCGGACGATGTCCGCGTGCCCGGCGTGGCGGGAGGTCTCGGCGATCATGTGCACGAGGACCCGGTGCAGCGTGACCGGCTCCCGGCCGGGGATGTGCCCGACGGCGTCCAGCGCGAGCGCGCGGATCGTGGCGTCGGCGTGCGCCCAGGCCTGGCGGTAGAGCGCGACGATCTCGGCGGTGGACTCGTCCGCGCGCGCCCACATGTCGGCGTTGGGTTCGTCGTCGGCGAGCCAGGGCAGCTCGCGGCCGAACGGGCGTCCGAAGGTGGCCCCGAAGTACCCGAGCTCGCAGCCGATCAGGTGCTTGACCAGGCCGAGCAGGTTGGTGCCTGTCGGCGTCATCGGGCGGCGCAGGTCGTACTCGGAGAGGCCGTCGAGCTTCCAGAGCATCACCTCGCGCGCCTGCTGGAGGTACCGGTGCAGATCGTCCTTCGGATCGTTCTCGGTCATGCGGACAGCCTCCCACCGGAGACCGGAAAATGTCGGTGGCGGGTGCGAACATGTGTTCGTGACGAACGAGGGCCCGATCCTGCACGCCGACCTGGACGCGTTCTACGCGTCGGTCGAGCAGCGTGACGACCCGTCGCTGCGCGGGCAGCCGGTGATCGTCGGGGGCGGGGTGGTGCTGGCGGCGAGTTACGAGGCCAAGGCGCGCGGGGTGCGCACGGCGATGGGGTGCGCGCAGGCGCTGCGGCTGTGCCCGGCGGCGGTGGTGGTGCCGCCGCGGATGGCGGCCTACAGCGCGGCCAGCAAGGCGGTGTTCGCGGTGTTCGAGGACACCACGCCGCTGGTGGAAGGGCTCTCGATCGACGAGGCGTTCCTCGACGTCGGCGGGCTGGCCAGGATTTCCGGCTCACCCAGCCGGATCGCGGCCGATCTGCGCCGGGCCGTGGCGGAGCGGGTCGGGCTGCCGATCACGGTCGGGGTGGCGCGCACGAAGTTCCTCGCGAAGGTCGCCAGCGGGGTGGCGAAGCCGGACGGGCTGCTGGTCGTGCCGCACGACCGCGAGCTGGAGTTCCTGCACCCGCTGCCGGTCGAGCGGTTGTGGGGCGTGGGGAAGGTGACGGCGGAGAAGCTGCACGCGCGCGGCATCCGGACGGTGGGTCAGGTCGCCGAGCGGGGTGAGGCGGAACTGGTGGCGCTGCTCGGGCGGGCCGGCGGGCGGCACCTGTACGCGCTGGCGCACAACCGGGACCCGCGCCCGGTGGTCGTCGGACGGCGGCGGCGGTCGATCGGGGCGCAGCGGGCGCTGGGGCGGCGGGCGCGGTCGCCGGACGAGCTGGACGAGATCCTGGCCGCGCTGACGGACCGGCTGGCGCGGCGGTTGCGGGCCGCGCACCGGGTGTGCCGGACGGTGGTGCTGCGGATGCGGTTCGCCGACTACACCCGCGCGACGCGGTCGCAGACGGTGCCGCACCCTACGGCGCACACCGAGGACGTCCTGGCCACCGCGCGGGGTCTGCTGGCCGCGGCGATGCCGATGATCCGCGAGCGGGGGATCACCCTGATCGGCCTCGCACTGTCCAACCTGGACAACGACACGCCGCTGCAACTGGAGCTGCCCTTCGGCGAACACCAGCCCGACGCGCTCGACGCCGCGCTCGACCAGGTCCGCGACCGCTACGGGTCCAAGGCGGTGACCCGGGCGATGCTCCTCGGCCGCGACGACGGCCCGACGGTGCCCCTGCTGCCGGACTAGTGACCGTCCGATCACGACACGTGGCCGGATGTTGGCGGTGGGGCGGAGGGGCATGGCCGGGCGGTGGCGATGGAGCGAAGGCACACGCCCGGAGGCTGGTGGCGGAGGGGCATAGCCGGGCGGTGGCGATGGAGCGAAGGCACACGCCCGGAGGCTGGTGGCGGAGGGGCATAGCCGGGGAGTGCGGCGGAGCGGCAGGTGCGACCGTTTGGAGCCTTGCGCGGCCCCGGATGGGGGGCCACGGTGGGGGCTTGCGGGCGGGTGCCCGCCGGGGGCGGGGAGTGCGGCATGACCGAGGCAGCGAGCGGGTTCGGCAGAGTGGTGGGAGCGCTCCCGGTACGGCGGGCTCTTCTAAGCGGAGGGGTGGACCTGCCGGGCGACTTGCCTGTGATGGGCCGAATTCTGGTGCGGCCACTGCCGATGGTCCCCTCCGGCGGCGGCCCGCCGCGCACTCCTCCTGACTGGGGCGGCGCCGCGGCGCAGCCGTCCCGCACCCCCACACACCCGCTCGGCACCGACGCACAGCGGCGCCGCGGCGCGGTGCGGCCAGCCCGCAGCCACCCGGCGTCCACTCCCCTGGCACCTGCGGCCGGGGGCGGCACCGCCGCGCGCCCACCCCACGCACCCACGCGGGTCGCGCGATGACGGGCACCGCGGCGCGGGCCGCCGCTCCGGCCATCCATCCGCTTCCCCAGTTCGCCGCCGGGCCGGTCGGCGTCGTGCTCGCGCTGCAGGCTCTCGTGCTCAGTCTCTTGTCCGGGCGGTACGGGTTCCACCGCGACGAGCTGTACTTCCTCGCCGCGGGGAAGCGGCTCGACTGGGGATATGTCGACCAGCCGCCGGTCACCCCGCTGCTCGCCAGGGCCGGCACCGCCATGTTCGGCGACAGCCCGGCCGGTGTCCGCGCGCTGGCTACCGTCGCCGCACTCGCCACAGTCCTCCTCGTCGCGCTCGTCGCCCGGGAACTGGGTGGCGGGCGCAGTGCCCAGACCCTCGCCGCGGGCGCGGCGGCGCTCTCCTCGTTCGTGCTCGTCGTGGGCCACATGCTCGGCACCGCGACCTTCGACCTGCTGGTGTGGGTGGCGACCGGGCTGCTGGCGCTACGACTGCTGCGCACCGGCGACGGCCGGTGGTGGCTCGCGATCGGCGCGGTCGCCGGCGTGGGCCTGGCCAACAAGTGGCTGGTCCTGCTGCTCCTCTCCGCGCTCGGCATCGCCGTGCTCGTCACCGGGCCGCGGCACGTCTTCCGGAGCGTGTGGCTCCCCGCGGGCGTCCTCGTCGCCGCCGCGCTCGCCGCTCCGGTCGTGTGGTGGCAGGCCACCCACGGCTGGCCGTTGCTCACCGTCGCGGGCGGCATCAGCGAGGACGACGGCGCCGAGAACCGCATCCTGTTCGTCCCGCTCCAGCTGGTCTACCTGTCGCCGGTGCTGGTGCCGGTGTGGATCGCCGGCATGGTGCGGCTCTGGCGCGACCCGCGGCTCCGCTGGGCCCGCGCGCTCGTCGTGGCCTACTTCGTGGTGTGCGTGGAACTGCTCGTCCTCGGCGGCAAGCCGTACTACTCGATCCCGCTGCTGGTGCTGCTGATGGCCGCGGGCGCCGAACCCACCGTGCGCTGGCTCGCCCGCGGACGCCGCGCGGCCCGGCGGGCCCTCGCCGGCGCCCTCGTGCTGCTCGGGGCCGCGATGTCGCTCGTCGTGGCGCTGCCGGTGCTGCCGCCGGACGGGCTGAACCCGGTGCTGGCGATGAACAAGGAACAGGGCGAGCAGGTCGGCTGGCCGGAGTTCACCGCGACGGTCGCCGGGGTCTGGCGGCAGCTCCCGGAGCCGCAGCGGGCCACGGCGGTGATCCTGACGCGCAACTACGGCCAGGCCGGCGCCATCGAGCGCTACGGCCCGGACCACGGGCTGCCGCGGCCCTACTCCGGCCACATGTCCTACGCCGACTGGGGCCCACCGCCGGACAGCCACACCGGGCCGGTCGTCCTGGTCGGCGCGACCACCATGGCGGGCGTCGACGACTGCCGCGTCGCCGCGGAACATGACAACGGGCTCGGCCTCGACAACGACGAGCAAGGCACCGTCGTCACGGTCTGCGGCGTGCTGACCCGGCCGTGGTCGGAACTGTGGCCGCAACTACGCCACTTCTACTGATCCGCCTTTTCGGACACGCCCGGAATTCCCCCGATCGAGGCACTTTTCACTCTATTGTGCGCGGGCGACGCCGCGATTCGTGGAGGTGCCCATGCGTTATCAGGTGCTGCGCCCGCCGTACTGCTACCGCTGGGCCGTCCTGATCTCCGTGGTGCTCGTGACGATCTCGCTGATCATTTCGCTGTCCTGGTCCGGCGCCGAAGGCACCCCCGCCGCGCCCCGGCCCGAAGCCGGGCAGCCGGTCCGCGCCACCGCCACCCCACCGCCCGCGCCCGGCGCCCCCGTCCGCACCACCGCCAGACCCGGCCGGTTCGTCGCGCTGACCTTCGACGACGGCCCCGATCCCGCCTACACACCGCAGATCCTCGACCTCCTCGCCCACCATGGCGCGGTCGCCACCTTCTGCATGGTCGGCACCCAGGTGCGCCGCCATCCCGAACTCGTGGAACTGGTCGTGCGCCGCGGAATGCGCCTGTGTGATCACACGGTCAGCCACGACGAAGAACTCGCGAAACGCAACGAGGCGCGCATTTCCGCGGACATCACCGGAGCGCTCGCGGATCTGCGTCTCGCGGCCGACGGCGACGTTCCGGTTCCCTATTTCCGCGCACCCGGCGGCAACTGGTCGGAAACGATCACCGCGATCGCTTCCCGCGAAGGGATGACGTCATTGGGCTGGTCGGTCGATTCCCGGGATTGGACGCTCCCGGGGACGCCCGCGATCGTGGCGACGGTGCGGCAGGCCGTGCACCCCGGCGCGGTGATCCTGCTCCACGACGGCGGCGGACAGCGGCGGCAGACCGTCGCGGCCCTCGCCGAACTGCTCCCCTGGCTCGTCTCGCAGGGCTACCAGTTCGACTTCCCGGCGACCTGACCAACGGATTTCAACTCACAGTTGACGTCTTCAACACGCAGTTGTAGCGTCCCTGCTCATCGTTCGATCGGGTGAGGAGATGCGATGTCTGCGAGGTCACGGGTGACGCGCTGGGGCGCGGTGGTCGTCGGCTGCCTGCTGCTCACGGCAGCCTGCGGTGGCGGTTCCGACGGCGCCGGGAGCGCCCCCGCCACCGGATCGGACGTGCCCGACACCGCGGCGATCCTGCAGGGCGTCACGAAGGACGCGCAGCTGGCGGCGGGCCTGCCGGCTCCGGTCACGCAGGCGGGCAAGCTCAACATCGGCTCGAACATGCAGTCCGCGCCGAACAACTTCTACTCCGCCGACGGCAAGACGCCGGTCGGGTTCGAGGTGGACATCGCCAAGGCCGTCGCGGCCAAGCTGGGCCTGACCGTCCAGCACACCGACATGCCGTTCGGCTCGCTGATCACCAGCCTGCAGTCCGGCAGGCTCGACCTGACCATGGCCGGGATGAACGACACCCAGGCCCGCCAGCAGCAGATCGACTTCGTGGACTACTTCACCTCCGGCATCACGATCATGGTCCGCAAGGGCAACCCGGACGGCATCACCGGCCCGGACTCGCTGTGCGGCAAGACCGTCGCGGTCGTGCAGGGCACCAGCCACCAGACCTTCGCCGCCGAGCAGAGCGCCAAGTGCGTCCAGGCAGGCAAGCCGGAGGTCACCACCACCGCCACCGACAGTGACTCGCAGAACCAGAACCAGCTGCGCACCGGCCGCGTCGCCGCCATCCTCAACGACCTGCCGACCGCCGCCTACGTCAGCAAGAACGCGGGCGGCGGCCAGTTCTTCGAAGTCGTGCCGGGCGAGCCGATCAACGGCGGGCCGTACGGCATCGGCGTCAACAAGGCCAACCCGCAGCTGCGCGACGCCGTCGCCGGCGCGCTGACCGCGCTCGTCGACGACGGCACGTACGGCCGGATCCTCGACGCGTGGGGGGTCAAGCAGGGCGCGATCACGAAGGTGACCGTCAATGCCGGAAGCTGACCTGACCACCCGGGCGCCGCAGGCCGAACTGCCCATCGTGCGCCTGCGGCACTGGGGCCGCTGGATCTCGGCGGTGGTCATCGTCGCCCTGCTCGCCGGGCTCGGTGTGGTGCTGGCGCAGGCGCAGATCCAGTACGACACGGTGCCGGAGTTCCTGTGGTACCACGTGATGCTGGTGGGCCTCGTCAACACCGTCCTGCTCGCGGTGATCGCGCAGGCGGTGGCGATCGTCATCGGCGTGGTGATCGCGTTGATGCGCCGGTCGGCCAACCCGGTCGCGCGCGTCGTCGCCGCGGTCTACATCTGGCTGTTCCGCGGGCTGCCGGTGCTGCTGCAGATCCTGATCTGGTTCAACCTGGCGCTGGTGTTCGAGTTCGTCTCGATCCCGCTGCCGTTCGGCGGCGGATACCTGGTGCACGAGCCGACGAACGTCATCGTCAGCGCGTTCGTCGCCGCGCTGCTCGGCCTCGCGCTCAACGAAAGCGCCTACATGGCCGAGATCGTGCGCGCCGGGCTGAACAGCGTCGACCGCGGGCAGACCGAGGCGGCGAAGTCGATCGGCATGACCCCGGCCATGACGCTGCGGCGGATCGTGCTGCCGCAGGCGATGCGGGTGATCATCCCGCCGACCGGCAACGACTTCATCAACATGCTCAAGGGCACCTCGATGGCGTCGGTGATCGGCGTGACCGAGCTGATCCACGCCGCCAACAACATCTCGTCCAACAACCTGCTGGTCATGGAGACGCTGCTGGCGGCCGCGATCTGGTACATGGTCGTGGTCACCGTCGCCAGCGTCGGCCAGCACTACCTGGAACGCGCGTTCGCCGGAGACCAGCGGTCCGCGCGGCCGTGGTCGCGCGTCGGCCGCGCCCTGACCACGCTGCGGAGGGCCTGACATGACCGAACCCCTGCTGCGCGCGGTCGGCGTGCGCAAGCACTTCGCGGGCACGGAGGTGCTGCGCGGGATCGACCTGTCCGTCCACAAGGGACAGGTGGTGTGCCTGCTCGGCCCGTCCGGCGCGGGCAAGAGCACGTTCCTGCGCTGCGTCAACCACCTGGAGACCATCGACGGCGGCCAGGTGTGGGTGGACGGCGAGCCCGTCGGGTTCCGGCTGCGCGGCGGGAAGCTGCACGAGCTGCGCGAGCGCGACGTCGCCCGGCAGCGGCGGGACATCGGCATGGTGTTCCAGCGGTTCAACCTGTTCGCGCACCGCACCGTGCTGCAGAACGTCACCGAGGGCCCGGTCCGGGTGCGTGGCGTGTCCCCCGCCGAAGCCCGCCGCACCGCGCTGGAGCTACTGGACCGGGTCGGCCTCGCGCACCGCGCCGACGCCCACCCCGACCAGCTCTCCGGCGGCCAGCAGCAGCGGGTCGCGATCGCGCGGGCGCTGGCAATGAAACCGAAGCTGATGCTGTTCGACGAGCCGACCTCGGCGCTGGACCCGGAACTGGTCGGCGAGGTCCTGGAGGTGATGACCTCGCTCGCGGCCGAAGGGATGACAATGGTCGTCGTGACACACGAAATGGGGTTCGCGCGGGAGGTGGCCGACGAGGTCGTCTTCATGGCCGACGGCGCGGTCGTGGAGACCGGGCCGCCCGCGCAGGTCCTCGGCGCGCCGGAGCACGAGCGCACCCGTCAGTTCCTGGCGCGCATCCTCTGATGGCCAGGATCTCGCCAAGCTACCTGCTCCAGTTCGACGAGCCCGCCGGTTACCTGGACTTCGCCCGCTACGGCCCGCCCTCGCACGCCGTCGTGGACACCACCGCGCGACTGCTGGACTCCTCGGCCAAGGCCGGGCCGTCCACAGTGGACGACCTGATGCGGCAGGAGATCCGCGCGAAGGCGGCCGTGGCGCGGTTGTGCGGCACCGACACCGACCACGTCGTCCTGTTGCCCAACACCAGCCAGGGCCTGTTCCAGGCCGCGTTCAACGCCCCGGCGGGCGAGGTTCTGGTGTCGGCCGCGGAGTTCCCGGCCAACACCTACCCATGGGCGCGCGCCGAGGAGGTCGGGCGGATCACGCTGCGGCGAATGCGCTGCCGTCACGTGACCCCGGAGGTGGTCGCGAAGGAGCTGGGCCCGGACACGGCGGTGGTGTCGGTCAGCGCCGTCGACTTCCGCACCGGCTACCGCGCGGACCTCGCCGCGCTGCGGGAAACCGTGGGCGACCGGCTGCTCGTGGTCGACGGCATCCAGGGCTTCGGAGTGGTCGAGGCACCGTGGGACGCGGCGGACGTGCTGGTCGTCGGCGGACAGAAGTGGCTGCGCGCGGGCTGGGGCACCGGGTTCGCGGTGCTGTCGGACCGGGCGCTGGAGCGGATGCGGCCGGTGCTGTCGGGCTGGACCGGCGCGCACGACGCCGGCCTGTTCGACGACGAGATCCACCCGCCCGCGGAGTTCGCGGCGTCGTGGTCGGTGAGCAACCTGAGCCCGGTGACGTCGGGCGCGTTCGCCGCGGCGCTGGAACTGGTCGAGGAGGCCGGGGTCGCGGCGATCGAGTCGCGCATCGGCGAGCGGGTGGGCGAGCTGGAGGAGATGCTGCGCTCGCTCGGCGCGGAGATCGTGTCGGCGACCGACCGGCGCGCCGGGATCCTCGCGTTCAGCCTGCCCGGGCACCCGGCGGAGCGGGTCGGGGCGGTGCTGGCCGCGGAGGGCATCGCGGCGACCGTGCGCACCGAGCACGTGCGGCTGTCCCCGCACGCGTCCACACCGGTGTCGGCCGTCGAAGCCGTCCGCACCGCGCTGGAGCACCTGTCCCGCCCGCTGCGTGCCAGCCGGGTGCCGTCCGCGGCCGCCACCGATTCGGTGCTGTCCGCACTGGTCCCGGCGGTGAGCGGGCTGGCCGCGATGCTCGGTCCCGGCAACGAGGTCGTGCTGCACGACCTGTCCAAGCTGCCCGACTCGATCGTCGCCATCGCGGGCGGGATCACCGGCCGCGAACCCGGCGGACCGATGACGGACCTGCTGCTCGGGCTGGTCCGCCGCGGCACCACGCACGACCTGACCAACTACGAGACCCACGGCCCGGACGGCAGGCCGATCCGCTCGTCGACGATCTTCCTGCGCGATCCGGACGGCGTGGCGATCGGCTGCCTGTGCGTGAACAGCGAGGTCACGCAGGGGCCGGCGAGCGAGGTGCGGTCGGAGAGCTTCCCGCCCGACGTGGACAGCCTGCAGCGGTTCCTGGTCGACCGGGCGGTCGCCCAGGCCGGGATCCCGGTGGGGCTGATGAAGAAGAAGCACAAGGCCGCGGTGGTGCGGGAGCTGGACGAGGCCGGGTTCTTCCTGATCAAGGACGCGGTGGACTTCCTCGCCGGTGAGCTGGAGGTCACCCGCTACACCATCTACAACTACCTGAACGAAATCCGCGGTTGAGTGGACGGCCGGGCGACCGGCGGGGACGCTGGGGGGATGACCACGCAGGATCTCGCCGGCGTCTTCGCCGCGGTCGCCCGGCGGCTGGAGCCGGAACCGGACCTGGACCGCACCGTGTCCAGGCTGGTCGAAGCCGCGATCGCGACGGTTCCGGGCGCGGAGGACGCGGGCGTCTCGCTGCTCGAGCGGGACCAGGTGCGCTCGATCGGGCCGACCAGCGAGCGGGTGGCCAAGCTCGACCAGGTCCAGCACGAGCTGTGCCAGGGGCCGTGCACGGACGCCGCGTTCGAGGGCGACCTGTACCGCAGCGGCGACCTCAAACGCGACGACCGGTGGCCCGCGTTCACCGTGGCGGCCACCGAGCTGGGCGTGGTCTCGATGCTGGCGGTGCGGCTCTACACCGAGCGGACGGTGCTCGGGGCGCTGAACATGTACTCCGGGCAGCCGGAAGCGTTCGACGCCGCGTCGGAGACGGTGGCGGAGGTGTTCGCCGCGCACGCGGCCGTCGCCCTCTCCGGGGCGCGCAAGCAGGCCCAGCTTGTGACCGCGCTGGACACGCGGGACACCATCGGCATGGCGAAGGGCATCCTGATCGAACGCCACCACGTCGACGGTGAGCGGGCGTTCGGCATGCTCGTCGAGGCCTCCCAGCACGCGAACGTCAAGCTGCGGGACGTGGCGGCGTGGCTGATCCAGGAGGCGTCGGGGGCATAAGCCGGGCCCGCCCGGGGTAAGCCGGTTTCGAACACACCGGCGAACGGAGGCAGGGGTGACCGGACCGCAGAACCCGGAGAAGGACCCGCAGGAGTGGACCACGGGCGAGGAGCAGATGACCGGCCCGCAGCGCTCGTACCTGCAGACACTGGCCCGCGAGGCCGGTGAGGAGCTGCCGGAGGACCTGACCAAGGCCGAGGCGTCGCAGCTCATCGACCGGCTGCAGGAGAAGACCGGCCGCGGCACGGACAACTGAGCGGGACCGGCGCCCGGGGGCACGCGGAACCGAAAAACGCGGGCCTTTCGCACGCGTGAGCGTGGGACCTCGCGGGCAGGTGGCGCGAGCCTTCCGGGCAATTGCCCGCCCGGGCGCGGGAAGGTTCACCGCGCGGGTGGGGATCGTTCCACGAGGGGACATCGGGACGTCAGACGTGATCACCAGGCTGGGCGCGACTTTTCAGCCCAGGAGGCGGTATGTCCGACAGATCCCCATCCCCCGGTCTCGCTCGCCGGACCCTGCTGCAGGCCGCGGTGGGCACCCCCGTCGCGGCGGCGGCCGTGCTCGGCGCGCAGCCCGCTCAGGCCGCGGAGGCCGCGGGCGGCCCGGCCGACGCCGAGAGCCCGCGGTTCACCCTCGCGGTGGTGCCCGACACCCAGTACCTCTTCGACGAGGGCGGCTCGGACCCGGAGCCGGTCCGCGCGACCTTCCGCCACGTCATCGACCGGCGCCGGGAGGACGGCATCGTCTTCCTCGCGCACCTCGGCGACGTGACCGAGCACGGCACGACGACCGAGATGCGCCTCGCCGACGACGTCTTCCGCACGATCGACGGCCGCATGCCCTACAGCGTCCTCGGCGGCAACCACGACGTCTCCGGCGACGACCAGCGCGGCGACACGCCCTACCTGCGCACGTTCGGCCCGCGGCGCTTCACCCGCTCCGCCACCTACCGGGGTTCCTCGCCCGACGGGTACAACAGCTTCCACATCTTCCGCGCCGCCGGGCGGCAGTGGCTGCTGCTCGCGCTGGACTGGCGCGTCTCGGACGCGGGCATCGCCTGGACGAAGAGCGTTCTCGACGCGAACCGGGGCCTGCCGACGATCCTCACCACCCACGACCTCGTCTACCCCACCGACGGCGGCGGCGCGCACCTGTCCGACCACGGGCAGCGGCTGTGGGACCAGGTCATCCGCCGCTACGACCAGATCTTCCTGGCGATGGGCGGGCACTACTGGCCCACCGGCCGCACGACGCTGACCAACGACCACGGCAACCCCGTGGACCTGCACATCACCAACTACCAGGACCGCTACTACGGCGGCGCGGGCATGCTGCGGTACTACGCCTTCGACCTGGCCCGCGGCGTGATCGACGTCAGCACCTTCTCCCCCTGGCTGCAGGCGCGGCGCGACCCGACCGCACTCGAAGCCGAGACCCACGAGCTGACCGGCGACACCGACCGGTTCACCGTCGAGGTCGACTTCGACCGCCGGTTCCCGCCCGCGCCGTTGCCCGCCCGGCCCGCCGCGAAGGTCGTCATCCCCGGCACGGTCGCGTACTGGCGCTTCGACCGCGAAGGGCTCACCGGCGCGGACGGCAGCCCGGTCGCGGCCGGCGCCGTGGCGCGGGACCTGTCCGGCAACGGCAACGACCTCACCGTCACCCGCCTGCACGACGGGCCCGCCGACGTGCTCACCTTCTCCGGCGACCACCACCGCGCCGCGCCAGGGCACGGGAGCCTGCGCTTCGACGGCGGGCAGAACCCGGACCGCGGCGCGGTGCTGCGGACCAGCGCGAGCGCGCCGCTGGCCCGCGCGCGGTTCGAGAACGGCTACACCATCGAGACGTTCATCAAGCTGCCCGACCCGTTCGTCGGCGACCACGCGTTCATGGGCATCCTGAGCTGGGAGGGCCGCAGCGGCGACGCGGGCAAGACCAGCGGGTGGTCGCAGGACGAGCCGACCTGCAGCCTCAACCTGTCCGGAGAGCGCTTTCTGCAGTTCGTGGTGTACCCGGTCGACCGGGACGCCGACCCGACGTCGTGGAGCCACGCGCTGCCGGTGGGCCGGTGGACGCACGTCGCGGTGGTCAACGACGGGCGCCGCACGGTGACCTACGTCGACGGCTCCCGCATCGCGCGCAACGCCGCCGAGGACTCCAAGGGCATCACCACGCTGGGCAAGCCGTTCGCGATCGGCGGGACGCAGTTCGCCGAGAAGTACGGCCAGGGCTACTACGGCTGGCTGGGTGACACGCGCATCGTGTCGCGCGCGCTGCGGCCGGACCAGTTCCTGACGCGCTGAGAAACGGCCGGGATCCGCTCCGGGTCCCGGCCACTCAGGACAGCTTCGCGACCCAGCCCAGCGGCAGGTGCCGCATGGCGAAGCGCAGCGGGGCCCACGGCCAGGCCGGCGTGTACGCCTCGGCCCGTTCCCGCTCGATCGCCTTCACCATGGACGCCACGCCGGGCTTGGTGTCGACCAGCAGCGGCGTCTTGCGCACCCGCGCGTTCATCTCGGACCGGATGTAGCCGGGGAAGATCGTCGTGACCCGGATACCGGTGCCGAGCGTGTCGGCGCGGATGCCCTCGGCCAGCGCGGCCACCCCGGCCTTGCTCGCTGCGTAGGTGGTGAGGTTGCGTGGCAACCCGCGCATCGCGCTCATCGACGAGATCACCACCAGGTGCCCGGACCCCTGCTCGCGGAAGATCTCCATCGCGGCCTCGCACTGGGCGAGCGCGGCGACGAAGTTCACCTCCGCGGTCTGCCGGTTCGCGGCGAAGTACCCGGTGCCCAGCGGCTGCCCCTTGCCGAGCCCGGCGTTGACCACGATCCGGTCCAGCCCGCCCAGTTCGTCGCGCAGTTCGCGGAACACCCGGAACACCGCGTCGTGGTCGGTGACGTCCAGACCGCGAACCGCTACTGTGACACCGGGATGCGCCGACGTCACTTCCCCGCGCAGGGCTTCGAGCCGCTCGACCCGCCGGGCGCACAGGGCGAGATCCCGGCCGAGCGCCCCGAACTGCCGCGCCATCTCCTCGCCGAGGCCGGCGCTGGCGCCGGTGATCAGAATCCGCTTTCGCACGGGGGAAAACCTATCCGCCGCCGGACTTCGTCGCAGCGTGACAAATATCGTGCCGCGCGGACCGAATGACGTTCGGCTCCTTCCGCTTGCCGTGATCGGCCGTAACATGAACGACTGCCCGACGTCACGAAGGGGGTCGTTCGTCCTGGTAGAGAACCGGAACGCGGAGCTGCTCGCCTCCGGGCCGCGCTGGGTCGCCGTCGAACTGCGCCCGCACGCCGGGCGGATCGCGGCCGCGATCATGCAGGAGGTCCGGCGGTCGGTGCCGGCCTACGCGCGTCCGCTCACCGGGACGTTCGGCCGGGCGTTCACCGAGGGCGTCGAGCAGGCGGTCCGGCACGTCATCGAGAGCATCGGCAACCCGGCGATCAAGCACCACGACTGGATCGAACTGTTCCGCGAGCAGGGCAGGCGGGAGTTCGCCGACGGCCGCAGCCTCGACGCCCTGCAGGCCGCGGCCCGCATCGGCGCGCGTGTGGCGTGGCAGTACGTCGCGCCGGTGCTGCGCAAGGCGGGCGCGTCGCCGCAGGTGCTGGCGCACGCGGCGGAAATCATCTTCGCCTACGTGGAGGACCTGTCGGCCATCGCGCTGGACGGGTTCCACGAGGCGCAGTCCAGTTCCGGCGGCACCATCGAGCGGCGGCGGCGGCAGTTGCTGGAGCTGATCCTGTCCGGCCGCCCGGCTGGGCCGGAAACGCTGGCGAACATGTCGAAGGGCGCGGGCTGGGCGCTGCCGGACAAGGCCGCGATCGTCGCGCTGGAACGCGCCGAGGGCACCGCCGACTTCCCCGTCGAGCTGCTGGACGACGAGGTGCTGGTGGATCTGGAGAGCACGCAGCCGTGCCTGCTGACGACCCGGCCGAAGCGGCACCTGTTCCCGCTGACCGGGCGCTGGAACGGCTGGCGCGCGGCGGTTTCGCCGACGGTCCCGCTCGCCGACGCGCCTGCCGCGCACCGCACCGCCCGGCGCGCGCTCGCGCTGCTGCCCGCGTGCTCGGCCGACGACCCGATCACCTGGTGCGTCGACCGGCTGTCCGCGTTGTGGTTGCTCGGCGAGGACTTCCTCGCCGCCGAGGTGGCGCGGCAGGCGTTGCGGCCGCTGGACGAACTGGGCGGCAAGCAACGCGACCGTCTCGGCGAGACACTGCTCGCGTGGCTGGAAACCCGTGGCGGCGCACCGGAAATCGCCAAGCGGCTGCAGGTGCACCCGCAGACCGTGCGGGCGCGGCTGCACCAGTTGCGGGAGCTGTTCGGCGACCGGCTGGACGACAGCGAAGACCGGTTCAGCATGCACCTGGCGTTGCGCGCGCAACGGCTCGCCGCGCGGGGTGAGCCGTCGTGAGCGTGCGGATTTGTCACGTGGGTGAGGAAAACCGGAAGGCGGGCACTCACCGGGGCGAGGTGCGCTGGTCCGA
Source organism: Amycolatopsis sp. NPDC006131 (assembly GCF_040614175.1). NCBI lineage: Bacteria > Bacillati > Actinomycetota > Actinomycetes > Pseudonocardiales > Pseudonocardiaceae > Amycolatopsis > Amycolatopsis sp. NPDC006131. The sequence continues at coordinate 34,034 of NZ_JBEXTX010000046.1, read as the reverse complement.
TCGCGCGGTCCGGTTGCTCCGCTCACGCAAGAGATCCTTGCCAAGCACCGGGCGTGGTGCGATGTTGTTCCTCCCGACAAGTGAAATCGAGGTTACCCGGACGACCGAATCGATCGGCTGCGAGGGCAGCGCCGCCAATTTTCGTTGCGATCAGAGGTAATCATGACGACCGATGCCGGTTACCGGCACGGGAACACCGTGCGGAAGAACGCCTCCCGAAGACCGCCCCGCGCGCCGGGACTTCCCCCGCGCCAGCGCCAGAACGCGCCGGACGTGACTGCCGGCATCGGACGCGCCAGCAGGCTGTGGGCCTCGCTGCCCCGTGAGCTGGCGAAGGCGTTCCGGCCGCACGCCGACGCCATGACGGCCGAGATCCTGCGGGAGATCCAGCTCGCGGTGCCCGAGTACGCGCGGCCGCTGGAAGGCCCGTTCGGGCGCACCATCGTGCGCAGCATCCAGCAGGCGGTCCGGCACTGCATGGACAACCTGGGCAACCCGGCCGCGCCGCAGGAGGCGTGGATCGGCGTGTTCCGGCACCTGGGCAAGGTCGAGTTCAGCGAGGGCCGGACGCTGGACCAGCTGCAGACCGCCTACCGCGTCGGCGGGCGGGTGGCGTGGCGGTATGTCGCGTCGGTGAGCCAGTCGCTGGGCCTGTCGACGGATTTCCTGTGCGTGGGGGCGGAGGCGATCTTCGCCTACGTCGACGAGATCTCGGCGCTGTCGCTGCAGGGTTACGCGGCCGCGCAGAAGCGGGCCGCGGGCACCCGGGCGCGGCAGCGGCGGCAGTTGCTGGAGCTGATCCTGGCCGACCCGCCCGCGTCGCCGGCGGCGATCGCCCGTCTGGCCGCGACGGCCGGGTGGCGGCTGCCGGAACGGGTGGTGGCGGTGGCCCTGGAACCCCGCGCCGACCAGCACCACCGCGAGCCGCCGTCGCTGGACAGCGAGGTGCTCATGGACCTGGAGGGACCGCAGCCGTGCCTGCTGGCCGATCCGCAGCTGGTCACGGCCGGGTCGCTGGAGCCGGCGCTGGCCGGGTGGCGCGCGGTGATCGGGCCCGAGGTGAAGCTGGGCGACGCGGCGATGTCGCTGCGCTGGGCGCGCCGCACGGTGGACCTGGCGCGCCGCGGCGTGATCGACGCGCCGCCGCTCGCGCGCGCGACCGACCACCTGGCGACGTTGTGGCTGCTGTCGGACGAGTTCCTGGTGAAGGAGCTGATCCGGCGGTGCCTCGCGCCGCTGGCCGGGCTGACCGACAAGCAGCGGACCCGGCTGGGCCAGACGCTGCTCGCCTGGCTGCAGTCCAGCGGAACCGCGCCGGACATGGCGGACCGGCTGGGTGTGCACCCGCAGACCGTGCGGTACCGGATGCGGCAGCTGGAGGAGTTGTTCGGGGAGCGGCTCAACGATCCGGAGAGCCGGTCGGACCTGGAGATCGCCCTGCGGGCCGCCCAGTTGCTGGACAAGTAGCCCGGGTGCCCGTCGCGGCGGACACCCGGGGCCGCCGGGTCACGCGCCTTCGAGTGCCTGGCAGGTCGGCGCCTTCTGGAAGGCCTTGGCCAGTTCCGGGTTGTCGGTGAGGTCCTTGGTCGGGCCTTCGGTGGTGTTGCCCAGTTTGGCGAAGGCGTCGCTGGCGCCGCGGACCGCTTGCTCGAACGTCGCCTGGTCGCTGACCGGGGCGGACGCCAGCGCCGCGCGGGCCTCGTCGACCGAGGCCTTCGTCGTGTTCAGGGTTTCCATCGCGCGCTGCACGGTGGCCTGGCCGTCGGTCACCGGGGGCGGGCCCTCGCGGGTGATGCCGTCGCCGAGGTCGGTCAGCGCCTGCGACAGCGACGCCAGGTAGGTGACCAGGCCCTCCCGCGCCTTGGTCACGTCCGAGGCGTCCACGCCAGGCAGCTGCGACAGCTTCGTGCCGCCGTCGCGGACGACCGCGCACACGTGGTCGGACCAGGTGATCGCGGCGGCGTTCTCCTCCGGCACGGCCTTGTCCTGCCCGCAGCCGGCGAGCACCGCCAGACCGGCCAGCGCGCCGGCGACCAACACAGCTCTCACCAGAACCATCTCCTCAGCGTCGGCACCCGGCCGCCGTGTTCAGCGGCGCGGGTGTGGTGTCGAGGCCGTTGCGGTACCGGGTGCCTTCGTACCCGGCGGTGCACGGCAGCGGATCGAAGAACGTCGTGGCCAGGCCGAAGCCCGCGGAGTCGCCCGCGATGACCGTGCTGCCCGCCTCGATCGCCGTCGGCGCGGCCACCAGCAGCTGCTCGACCCCGTCGCGGTGAGCGAGCAGCACCTGGGAGGTCGTGAGCAGGTTGGCCAGCAGAGTGGTCAGGTTCGGGCCGGTCTCCCGCAGCAGCCCGCTGATCTGCCCGGCGGCGGGCGGCGCAGTGGACAGGATCGTCGACAGGTCCGCGTCGGAGTCGCGCAGCATCGCGGCGATGCGCTTGGCGTCCGCGCCGAACGCGGTGATCGCGCCGGAGTTCTCGATCTGCGTGGTCAGCACGGTGTCGGCGTCGGTGATGAGCTGGATCGTCTGCGGCAGGTGCTCCGCGGCGGACTGCGTGAACGCGGACGTCGCGTCGAGCAGCGCCTGCAGGCTCGGGCCGGTGTCCAGCGTCGCGTCGTACAGCTCGTCCACCACCGACCGCAGCGCGTCCCGCGGCACCGACGCGACCAGCCGGTCCAGGTTCAGCACCAGCTGCTCGTTCGGCAAGGGCAACCGCGTACGGGACAACGCGATCACCGAGCCCTCGGCCAGCACCGGGCCGCCGGAGCTGCGTGGCCGCAGGTCGACGTACTGCTCCCCCACCGCCGACCGGTTCGTCACCACCGCCTCGACGTCCGCGGGCACCGGCGGGGCGCCGTCGTCGATCCGCAGGTCGGCCTCCAGCCCGGAGTCGGTGAGCCGCAGCTCGCCGACGCAGCCGATCGGCACGCCGTTGTAGGTGACCTCCGCATTGGTGAAAATGCCGCCGGAGTCGGCCAGCTCGACGCGCACCACGTACCCGCCGCCGCCGAAGAGCCGGTCCAGCCCGGCGTAGCGGGCGCCGACGTAGGTGATCCCGGCCAGCGCGATCAACGCGAACACGATGACCTGCACGCGCACCTTGCGGGTCAGCATCTAGGAACCACCACCCAGCGGGAGCGGCGCGGACTGCGGGCTCGTGCCCGAAGTCTGGTTGCCTGAGGTTTGGGCGTCGAAGTCCAGGAACAGGTTGAGGTAGTCGCCCTTGATCGCGTCGAGCGCGGCGTCCGGGAACGGGAACGTCAGCAGCATCTCCATCGCCTCCGGCAGCTGCTGCCCGGCCACGGTGAGCTGCCGCAGCGTCGGCTCCAGCGCCCGCAGGTCCGCGATCAGGTCGTCCTTGCTGCGGTTCACGGTGTCGACCGCGACGCCGGACAGGTGGTCCAGCGAGGTGAGCATGGTGACCAGCTGCTCGCGCTGCCGGGCCAGCACGTCGATGCCGGGCGTGAGGTCGTCCAGCACCCCGGTGATCTGGTCCTTGCGGGCGGACAGCGACGCGGAAAGCCGGTCGATCCCGTTGAGCGCCCTGGTGATCTCGCCGCGGTGCTGGTCCAGCCCGGCGACGAAGGTGTTCACCTCGGTCAGCAGGTCGCGGATCTCCGCCTCGTTGCCGCCCAGCGCGGCGTTCAGCTCGCGGCTGATCTGCTGCACCTGGCCGACGCCGCCGCCGTTGAGCAGCATCGACAGCGCGCCGAGCACCTCCTCGACCTGCGGGTTGCGGTTGGTGCGCTCGACCGGGATGCGGGCGCCGTCGGCGAGGGCGCCCTGCGGTTCGCCAACCGCGGGCGGCCCCAGCTCGACGAACTTCTCGCCGAGCAGGCTGCTCTGCCGCAGCCACGCCTCCGCGTTCGCCGGCAGCCGCACCGAGCCGTTGACCAGCAGCGTGACCTGCGCGGTGCGGCCGTCGGCGGACAGGTCGATCCGCTCGACGCGGCCGACCGGCACGTCGTCGACCTGGACGGCGGACTGGGGCACCAGGTCGAGCACGTCCCGGAAGCCGACGACGACCCGGTACGGGTGATCGCCGAGGTCCGCGCCGCCGGGCAGCGGCGTGTCGTAGAGGCCGCCGAACGAGCAGCCGGTCAGCAGCGCCAGCGCGGCCAGCAGGGCCGCGGCCAGTGGGGTGCGCTTCATCGGCCGCCTCCCAGCGGCAGGACCGGGCCCATGCTGAACTCGTTGAGGTCGGCCCGGCTGTAGATCGTGGAGTTCGCCGGGTCGTAGGCGGCGAGCAGCCGGTTCAACGCATCCGGCGCCGTGGTCAGCGCCTCGGACAGGGATGCGCGCTGGTTCGCCAGCACCTGGGCCGTGCCCATCAGCTTGTCCACATTGGACTTGATCCGGCCGCGGTTGTCCCGGACGAACTGCTGGATCTGCCCGAGCGCGCCGGCCAGCTCGTCCAGCGACGCGCCGAAGACGTCGCGTTCCGAGGCGAGGAACGCCGACACCCGCGCGAGCAGGTCGGCCAGCCTGCCCACCTGGTCGTCGTTGTCGGCGAGCATCGTGGTGAACCGCTGCAGGTTGTCGACGGTGGCGAACAGGTCGTCGCGCGAGCCGCTCAGGGTGGTGGCGGCCTGGCCGAGCTGCCGGATCATCTCGCCGAGCTGCGCGCCGTTGCCGGTGAGGTCCTCCGCCGCGCTGCTGAGCAGGGCCGACAGCGCGCCGTCGCCGTTGGCGCCCTGCGGGCCGAGCGCGGTGGTCAGGCGGTCCAGGCTCGCGAACAGCTGGTCCAGCTCGACCGGCACGGCGGTGCGGGCCACCGGGATCACCGTGCCGTCGGCGATCTCCGGGCCGCCGCGGTAGACCGGCGCGAGCTGCATGTACCGGTCGCTGACCAGGCTCGGCGTCACGACCAGTGCGGCCGCGTCGGCGGGCACCCGGATGCCGCGGTCCACCGTGAACCCGACCTTCACCTGCTGCCCCTGCGGCTCGACGGTGTCGACCGTGCCGACCGGCACGCCGAGGATCCGCACCTCCGAGCCGGGGTAGATGCCGACGGCCGCGGTGAAGTACGCGGTGAGGTGCTTGCCGCGCCCGCTGTCGCGCACGACGATCACGATCGCGGTGGCCAGCGTCGCGATGATCACGACGAGCGCGCCCCAGCGCAGCCACCTGCCGATGCGGGACACCGCCATCAGCCGCCTCCTCCCGGTTTCGGTGGTATGCACGGACCGCCGTCCGCGGGGACGATCAGCCCGCAGAGGTAGGTGTCGATCCAGTTGCCGTTGCCGATCGCGTCGCCGAGCAGCCGGTAGAACGGGCCGGACAGGCTCAGGCTGCGGTCGAGCGTGTTCTGGTTGCGCTGCAGCACGTCCGTGACGCGGTCGAGCTGTTCGAGCGCGGGCTGCAGCTGCGCGTTGTTCTCGTCGATCAGCCCGCGCACCTGCTGCGAGAGGTCGCGGGTGCCGTGCAGCAGCTGGTCGAGCGCGGACCGGCGCTGGTCGAACTCGGTCAGCAGCACGTTCCCGTCGGTGATCAGGCGGGCGAGCTGGTCGGTGCGCTCGGCGACCGTGCCGCTCAGCTCCGCGGTGCCGCTGAGCAACTGCTTCAGCTGGGTGTCGCGCGAGGAAATCGTCTGCGACAACGCGGCCAGACCGTCCAAAGCGGACCGGACGTCCTGCGGGGTGGCGGCGTCGAAGGTCTGCGCGAGGGTGCGGAAGCTCGCCGCCAGCTGGTCGGTGTCCAGTTCGCCGGTGGTGCGGGCGAGGTCGGCGAAGGCGTCGTTGACGTCGTACGGCGTCACCGTGCGGTTGCGCGGGATCGGCTGGTTCGGGTCCTGTTCGCGCTCGCCGCGCGGGTCGAGCGCGAGGTTCTTGGCCCCCAGCAAGGTTTTGATCCGCACGGACACGGTGCTCTCGTCGCCGACCCACGTGTCGGTGACCCGGAAGGTGACCTTGACGTGGTCGCCGTCCAGCGCGACGCCGGTGACCTCGCCGACCTTCGCGCCCGCGACGCGCACCTCGTCCCCGCTCTTGAGGCCGGCGGCTTCGGTGAACTCCGCGGTGTAGGTGGTGCCGCCCAGCGCGGGCAGCCGGTCCCAGAACAGGGTGAGCCCGCCGAGCACGAGCATCAGGGCCAGCCCGGCGAGGCCGAGGCGGAAGGAGTTGCGCGAGCGGAACGACTTCATCGCCGGCACCTCGCCTCGGTCACGGGCACCCCGACCGGGCCGCCGCCGGGCGCCGGGGCGGCGTCGGAGTGCACCGAGCACAGGTAGAAGTTCAGCCACGAGCCGTAGGAGGCGATGCGGCCGATCGACTCGTACTTGACGGGCAGGTTGTTCAGGAACTTCTCGAACTCCGGTGTGTTGTCGCCCAAGGTCCTCGCCAGCTCCTCCAGCGCGTCGATGTCGCCCCGCAGCGGGTCCCGCGCGTCCCGCACGAGCCCGGCGGTGGCGGTGGTGAGGTCGCCGATGCCGTCGATCGCCTCGCCGATCGGCCCGGAGTTCGCGGCGAGCCCGGACACCAGCTGCTGGGTGGCGTCGAGCAGCTGCGCGAGCTGGCCGTCGCGGGCGTTGACGCGGTCGAGGACCTCGTTGAGGTTCGTGATCACCTGGCCGATCACCTGGTCCTGGTCGGCGAGCGAGGACGTCAGCGATGCCGTGTGCCGCAACAGGTCCGCGACGGTGCCGCCCTCGCCCTGCAGCACCTGCACGATCTCGCCGGCGAGCTGGTTGACGTCTTGCGGGGACAACGCCTGGAACAACGGCTTGAACCCGTTGAACACCGCGGTCAGGTCCAGCGCGGGCCGGGTGCGTTCGAGCGGGATCAACCCGCCCGGGTCCAGCCGTCCGGTGCCCGCGCCCTGGTCGAGCGTGATGTAGCGCTGGCCGATGAGGTTGCGGTACTTCACGGCCGCGGTGACCGTCGAGCTGAGCGCGCGGTCCTTGTCGACCTCGAAGGACACCTCGGCGATGCGGCTGTCGACGATCTCGATGCCGGTGACCTGCCCGATGCGCACGCCGGACATGCGGACGTCGTCGCCGGAGTTGAGCGAGGTGACATCGCTGAACCAGGCGCGATAAGTGACGGTGTCGCCGTCGCCGCGGTTGGCGATCGTGACGGCCAGCAGCCCGGTCGCGAGCACCGTGACGACCGCGAAGACCAGGCCCTTGATCAGCGGTCGGATCATTTCAGCGTCACCTCCGCGCCACGCAGCAGCGGGTTCATCAACAGCCCGCTCCAGCCGGGGATCTCGGACGGCCGCTCCCCCAGCACGGGGGCGAGCAGTTCGGCCAGGAACCGCTGCGCCGCCGGGGTGTCCGCCCCCGGCGCGGCCGACCCGGCCGTGGGACACCGCGGTCCGTCCGCCGCGGGCGGCGGGGCGCCGCCCGGTTTCGGCGGCCGCACCGTGAGGTCCACGTGCAGGCCGGGTTCGGCCGTGCCCACCCCCAGGGCCCGCTCGACGACCGGCTTCAACCGGGCGGCCGCGTCGGCCACGCACGGGATCTCCGGGCTGTATTCGGCGAGCAGGTCGAGCACCGGCCTGCTGTCCGCGGACAGGTCGACCAGTGTGTCGTCGTTGGCGTCGAGGAAGCCGTGGGCGTCGTCGCCGGCCGCGGTCACGGTGGTGAACAACGCGGCGAGGTCCTGCTGCTGCCGGGTCAGGGTGGTCGCGGTGGTGCGCAGGTCGGCCATCGCGTCCACCAGGTCCGGCGCGGCGGTGGAGTAGGTGTTCACCGTGTCGGCGAGCTTGGTGATCGCGGTGCGCAGCTCCGGCACCTCCGGGTTGAGCCGGCCCAGGTAGTCGCCGAGGGACACCAGGGTCGTGCCCAGTTCGGGGCCGCGGCCCTCCAACGCCTGCGACACCGCGCCGAGGGTGCTCGCGAGCTTCTGCGGCTGCACGGCCTGCAGCACCGGCAGCAGGTCGCGCAGCGCCTGCTCGACCTCGACCGCCTGGCTGCTGCGATCCTCCTGGATCACCGCACCGGCCGACAAGGCGCGCGGCGCGGGCGCGGGCGGGATCACCAGGCTGACGTACCGCTGGCCGAACAACGTCTTCGGCAGCAGCCGGGCGGACACGTTCGCCGGGATGTCGTCGATCCGGTCCGGGTCCATCGCCAGCTCCACGTCGACCCAGCCGGGTTTGACGTCGATCGAGCGCACCGACCCGACGAGCACCCCGCGGACCTTGACGTCGGCGTTCTCCTTCAGCTGGGTGCCCGCCCGCTCGGCGCGCAGCACCACCGGGACCGCGGAGCTGAACGCCTTGCTGTAGACGGCGACCGCGAACCAGCCCATGGCGCCGAGCAGTGCGATGAACACCAGGCCGAGCGCGCCGAACACCAGGCGCCTGCGCTGCTCGCTCATCCCGCCACCCGCACGGTCGTGGTGGCGCCCCAGATCGCCAGGCTGAGGAAGAAGTCGAGCACGCTGACCACGACGATCGAGGTGCGCACCGACCGTCCCACCGCGACGCCGACCCCGGCCGGGCCGCCGCCGGCGCGGTAGCCGTAGAAGCAGTGGGTGAGGATGATCGCGACGCTGAACACCATCACCTTCGCGAACGACCAGAGCACGTCCTCGGGCGGCAGGAACAGGCTGAAGTAGTGGTCGTAAGTGCCACCCGACTGGCCGTAGACCGTGACGGTGATCGTGCGGGCCGCCAGGTAGGAGGTGAGCAGCCCGATCACGTACAGCGGGATGATCGCGATGAACCCGGCGATGATCCGGGTCGTCACCAGGTAGGGCATGCTGCGCACGGCCATCACCTCGAGCGCGTCGATCTCCTCGGAGATGCGCATCGCGCCGAGCTGCGCGGTGAACCCGGAGCCGACGGTGGAGGACAACGCGAGCGCGGCGACCAGCGGGGCGATCTCGCGGGTGTTGAAGTAGGCCGAGAGGAACCCGGCGAACGCCGACGTGCCCAGCTGGTCGAGCGCGGAGAAACCCTGCAGGCCGACGACGGTGCCGGTGAACACGCACATGCCGACCATCACGCCGATGGTGCCGCCGATGACGGCGAGCGCGCCGCTGCCGAACGCGACCTCGGCGAGCAGGCGGACCACCTCGCGGCCGTAGCGGGTGAGGGTGCGCGGCGTCCAGGCGAGTGCGCGCAGGTAGAACGCGAGCTGGTCGCCGAGGCGCACCAGGCCGTTCATCGGGCGCTCGGGGTTCAGCAACCGGTGGGTCACTGGCTCAGGCTCCCTTCGCAGGCACGACGCGCAGGTAGATCACGCTGATCACGAAGTTCACGAAGAACAGCAGCAGGAACGTGATGACGACGGACTGGTTGACGACGTCGCCGACGCCCTTGGCGCCGCCCTTCGGGTTGAGGCCGCGGTAGGAGGCGACGAGCCCGGCGAGGAACCCGAAGATCACCGCCTTCACCTCGCCCACCCACAGGTCGGGCAGTTGCGCCAGCGCGGAGAAGCTGGCGAGGAACGCGCCCGGGGTGCCGCCCTGCAGCAGCACGTTGAACACGTAGCCGCCGGTGACGCCGACGAAGCTGACCATGCCGTTCAACAGGACGGCGACGGCCATCGCGGCGAGCACCCGCGGCACGACGAGCCGCTGGATCGGGGAGACGCCGAGGACCTCCATGGCGTCGATCTCCTCGCGGATGGTGCGGGAGCCGAGCTCCGCGCAGATGGCGGAGCCGCCGGCCCCGGCGACGACGAGGGTGGTGACGATCGGGCTGGCCTGCTGGATGACGGCGAGGACGCTGGCGGCGCCGTTGAACGACTCGGCGCCGAGCTGGCTGGTGAGGCCGCCGAGCTGGAGCGTGATGACGGCGCCGAACGGAATGCTGACGAGCGCGGCGGGCAGGATCGACACGCTCGCGACGAACCAGAACTGCTGCACGAACTCGCGAACCTGGAAGGGCCGCTTGAACATCGCGACGACGATGTCCAGCGCGAGGCCGAAGAGCTTGCCGAACTCGCCGACGGCATTGCGGGCGGCGGTGACGGGGGCGGTCATGTCAGGCCACCCGCCGTCGTGTTTGACGCCTCCGCCGTCGTGTTTGCCCCTCCGGGCACCGAGTTGGCCGAACGCGGCTCAGAGTTGGCCGGTGTGAGTTGCGGATCGAGGACCTCCGGCGGGGTGGCGGTCATCTCAGCCCACCCCCTGCGCGGTCAGCGTCGTGGTCATCTTGTTGCCCGGGCCGGAGATCAGGCCCGTCAGGAGCGGGTCCAGGTCCTCGCTCACGCCGCAGCCCGAGAACGCCGGGATGTCGAAAGTGGACTCCATCGTCGACTTGCTGCCGAGCAGCAGCGACGTCTGCCCCTTCATCGGGATCACCAGCGGCGCCACCGTGCGGCAGCCCGGCCCCACCGCGATCGGCACGCCGTCCTGCTTCACGTTGCTCACCACCAGGTTCACGCGGATCGTCATGTCGATCGTCGGCGTGAACAGGCCGCCGCTGATGTCCGCGGTGCCCGTCGCCTTGCCTTCCTGCGGCAGCTCGACGTCGCTGGTCACCGGCATGAACCGGAACGCCACGAAGTAGCTGCTCGACTTCGGCAGGTTCAGGTCGCCCTCGATGCGAATCGTGTTCGGCACGTCGCCGGTGAACAGGCCCGCGTCGAACGTGCCCTGCTCCAGCACCAGGTCCGAGCCCATCTTCGCGATGTGCGAGGTGCCGTCGACGAGGAACTTCGCCGTCAGCAACGGCGCCTCCGCCACCGCCGCCGCGACGTCGGGCACTGCGACGTCGGGCACCGAAGGCGCCGCGGGAGCCGTCACCGCCACCCGCGCCAGTTCCCCGTTCGCCGCCGGATCCACGGTGCAGGCCAGGTCGGCGTTCAACGTCTCGCCACGCACAACCAGCCGAGGAGCCAGCGAGGTGAGGGAGACCGTCACCGGACCGGCGCCGGCCGCGATCGGCGGAACCCGGCCCGGCAGCGTGATCCGCAGCTCGCCGTCGGCAGGGAGCGGGATCTCCGATGTGGACAGTCCGGTGACGGTCAGTTCCTGGGTGCCCGCCTGCTGGGCGACGCTCAGCTCCACCGCGGCGGACGCGTCCACCGAGGTGCCGCCCGAGTCGCGCAGCGCGTCAACGGCCGCCGCGGGCACGACGAGCGTCACGGCGGCGTCGGACACCGGCACGTTCGCGCCCTGCGCAACGGTTTCGGCGAACGTGGCGCTGAATGACACCGGCACTTCGGCCGGCCCGCCGGCCTGGCACGTGCTCGTGCCGCCGCGGGTCGCCGCGGTGGCGACGGCCGTCGTGGCGGGCGCCAGCGCGGCGGCCACGAGAGCCAGTCCCAGCGCGGCGACAGCGGCGCGACGTGACCGGGTTTGCGTCATCGAACCCTCCGGTAGCGGACCGCGAGGACGTTACCGGCGGGTCAACCAGCGCCACAACGCTTCCCGTTCGATCTTCCGCGCCGGCCGCTTTTCTTGTCACCGGGCTACGAAATACCGCTCGGCTGCCTGTCACCCCCCGGCGACAGAACCCGGTTCGGGGTGGGCGGAAACCGGTTGGTGCACTAGCGTTTCGCCATCCCGCGACGAGGAGGTGGCGATGCGACGGCGGCAGCTGTTCCGGTTCGCCACCGTCGGCGCCGCAACCTTCGTCCTGACCGCCGCGCTCAACTACGCGCTGAAACTGACCGTGCTGACGGGCAAACCGGTGACCGCGCTCGCGATCGCGACGGTCGTGGCCACCGCCGTTTCCTATGTCCTGTCCCGGGAATGGTCGTTCGACACGCGCGGCGGCCGCAACAAATCCGCCGAGGCCGCGTTGTTCTTCCTCGTGAACGCGCTCGCGGTCGGGCTGAACCTGGTGCCACCGCTGGTTTCCCGGTACGCGCTGGACCTGCGGGTGCCGGAGGTGCCGCTCGTGACCCAGGAGGCCGCCGACTTCGTCAGCGGCATGGTCGTCGGCACCCTGCTGGGTGCGGTGTTCCGATGGTGGGCCTACCGGAAGTGGGTGTTCCCGGCGGCCGGCGCCCACTCCTCCTCCAGCAGCAGCCGTTTGAGCACCTTGCCGGTCGGGGTGCGCGGCAGCTCGTCGACGAACACGACCTCCCGCGGGATCGCGAACCGCGCCACCCGGCGGCGCAGGTACGCGCGCACGATGTCCTCGTCGAGCCGGGCGCCCGGCCGCACGGTCACGAACGCCACCAGCCGCTGCCCGAACTCGTCGTCGGGCACGCCGACCACGGCCGCGTCGGCCACGCCGGGCAGCTCGGTGAGCGCCTCCTCCACCGGGCGCGGGAACACGTTCTCCCCGCCGGAGACGATCATGTCGTCGTCCCGGCCCGCGACGAACAACCGGCCGTCGGCGTCGAGGTAGCCGCGGTCGCCGGTGTCCATCAGCTCACGGCGGGTCGCCCGGCTGGTGCCGTCGGTGTAGCCATCGAAGAGCAGGTCGTTGCCCACGAAGATGGCGCCGACCGTGCCGGGCGGCACCGGTTCGCCCGCCGGGCCCAGCACCGCCAGTCGCGTGCCGAGCGGCGGGTACCCCGCGGTTGCGGGGGCGGCACGCAGGTCGGCCGGCGTCGCGACGGAGGCCGCGGACACCTCGGTCGAGCCGTAGAAGTTGTAGAGCACGTCGCCGAAGGCGTCCTGGAACGCGGTGACGAGCGAGGCGGGCAGTGCCGACCCGCTGCTGGCCACGATCCGCAGGCTGCTGGTGTCGTACCGCGCTCGCACCTCCTCGGGCAGCGCCATGATGCGCTGCAGCATCACCGGAACGGCGAACATCGCGGTGCACCGGTGCTCCTGGATCGCCCGCAGGCACGCCTCCGGGTCGAACCGGCGCTGCATCACCAGCGTCGCGCGCAGCGGCATGCCGACCTGCAGCGCGGACAGGCCCCAGCTGTGGAACAGCGGCGCGGCCATCAGGATCCGCTCCCCCGCCCGCAACGGGATCCGCGACAGCAGCGCCACCGCGGCGCCGAGGCCCTTCGGCGTGGGGCGCCGCGCGCCTTTCGGCGTGCCGGTGGTGCCCGAGGTGAGGACGACGATCGGCGCCGGCCGCTCCGGCGGGGCGAACTCGGCGTCCGGGGTGTCGGCGATGACCTCGGTCAGCGTCGGCTGCCCCGGCGGGCCGTCGTCGGCTCCGGTGAGCAGGACCGCGGTGAGCGGCAGCCCGGCGACCAGCGGCGCGAACTCGCCGTCGGCCACCAGCACGCGCACGTCGTGCCGGTCCACCGCGTGGGCGACCTGCGGCCGGGCGAGGCCGGTGTTGAGCAGCACGGTGCTCGCGCCGAGCCGTCCGCACGCCAGCAACGTCTTCACCATCGCGCTGTGGTTGCGCGCCATGATCGCCACGGTGCCGTGCGGGCCGACGCCGACCGCTTGCAGCGCGGCGGCGAGCCGGTTCGCTTCGGCGCTGAGCGCGGCGAACGTGGTGCGGGCGCCGTCCTCGTCGATCACCGCGACACCGCGGGGTGAGCGGGCGGCGGCCGCGGTGTAGCCGCCGGCGAGGGTGGCGCCCCACTGGACCAGCGCACGCAGCTGCCGGATCAGGCGGTCCGGCCGGGCCGGCGCCAGGATTCCCGCCGCGATCAGCGTGTTGGCGACCTGCCGGGTCGACGGGGCGCGGTCCGGCGGCCACGGGTCCGCGGTTCCCCGGAGGTGGCGGTCGATCCGTTCGAGACCGTCCTGCGCCCAGGACCGCACGTCGGCCGGCGCGGGCGCGCGGCCTGGGCTGGGCACGCCCGGGCGGAAGTAGATGACCTTGAGCCGGGTGCCCCGGGGATCCTCGAACAGGCGCACCGACAGGCAGCCGCCGGTGTCCGGCACCGTTTCCAGCACCAGCTGTTCCTCGCGGCGGCTCAGCAGCACCCGCATGTCGTGCTCGACCGGCCGCCCGCTCAACGTCAGCCGGATCCGGTAGCGCGGGTGGCGTCCGGTGGTGCCCGTCCGCTCGACCGACCCGACGCCCCGGAAGAAGCGGGGGTACAGTTCCGGCGAGCCGATCAGCGGCCACAGCGCCGCCCGCGGCTGGTCGGAGAACAGGTCGAACGTGACGCAGTCGGGCATCCGCGGAAAGTAAGCCTGGCCCCCCTCCCGGTCAAGGCCGGCCACACGTCCTTGGCACTCCCGCGCGGGCGGGACAGCCGTTTTTTGTCATCTCCGTGAGCGCTTCCGCCGGCGGCTGCCGAACATTGTCCGCGCCGTGCGGGTCGGACCGGCGCCGTCACATCGGCCGGTGACAACTTCCTTGGCCCGCAACGACTTTGTTCGCGCACATATTGCCAATGCCGACGCCGCGAAACTAGTTTACCCATCGGTAGCAACCAATTCCGATGACCACGGCGGCCGTTTTCCTTGCTGTCGCGTGGTTTTCGTATCACTGCCGATACACCGGAGGATAGGTGTGCGAACTAGAACCAGAATGAGAAGGATGGTCGCGGCGGCCGCGTCGGCGACCGTCGCGACCGGCGCGGCGCTCACGGCCGTGCTGGCCGGAGCCGGGACCAGTGCGGCCGATCCGGTCTCGCTGACCCTGAACTACAGCTGCCCGTTCCCGCTGATCGGTACCCAGACCCTGCAGATCGTGATCAGCGCGGACATCCCGACGACCGTGAACGTGGGTGAGCCGACCCCGGCCTTCACGGTCACCGCCGTCGCGACCGTCCCGCCGACCGCGACGCAGGGCCTGACCCTCGTCGGGGCGGCCACGGTCGAGGGCTCCGCACAGGCGAGCTCGACCGTGACGGCGCCGGAGGCCACCATCCCGGTGACCGTGCCGGCGACGATCCCGGTGACCCCGGTGCCCGCGTCGGGCTCGTTCGACACGGTGGCCACCGGTGACGCGCCGTCCCTGACCTTCACCCAGGCCGGGCAGGCGACGATCACCGTCGGCGACATCCTGCTGACCCTGCACCCGAAGCGCGCCGACGGCACCGACACCGGGCTGGGCGTCTTCGACTCGCAGTGCACGCAGGTGGCCGGCCAGAACAACACGCTCGCCACCATCACGATCAACGGCGGCACGACGACCGAGCCGACCACCACCGAGCCGACGACGACGGAACCGACCACCACGGAACCCACCACCACCGAGCCCACAACGACAGAGCCCACGACCACCGAACCGACCACGACAGAGCCCACGACCACCGAGCCCAGCACGACCGAGCCGACGACCACCACCAGCAACCCGCCGACCGGGATCGACTACAGCTACGCCCTCGAAGGCGATTCGGTGGTCAAGAAGCTCAACGCCACGGTGCCGCTGTCCGGCGGTATCGACGCGAACCTCGACCTGGCGACCGGGAACTTCACGGCCGACCTGTCGCTGGAGCCGTCGAAGCTGAAGGCCACGCTGTTCCACTTCATCCCGATCACCGCGAAGGTGGCCTTCGAACAGGAGGGCAAGACGACCGGGACGCTGGCGGGCGGTGTGCTGAACTCCACCAGCCACACCACCATCAAGCTGCCCAGCGTGAAGGTCTTCGGCTTCCCGATCAGCAAGTCGCCGAAGTGCCAGAGCTCGGAGCCGTCGGAGATCAACCTTACCTCCGGCCCCGGGTTCGACCCGCTGGCGGGCGGTGACCTCAGCGGCACCTACGCGATCGCGCCGCTGGAGAACTGCGGTCCGCTGACCGGGCTGATCAGCCCGCTGGCGACCGGCCCCGGCAACACGATCGACGTCACCCTGTCCCCCAAGGAGTCCTGACCCGCTGACGGAAACGGGCCCGCTCCCCCGATCGCCGGGGAACGGGCCCGTTCTCCGTTGCCAGCGAGCTCAGCGGAGCAGCGGCAGGACCTCCGCGCCGAGCCGCGTCACGTTGGTCAGCACTCGCTCCCGCGCGCCGGCGCCCTCGACGAACAGGATCGTGTGCGCGATGCCCGTCCGCTCCGCCGCCGCGGCCAGCCGGTCGGCGCACGCGCGGGGGCCGCCGACCGGGTGCAGCCGGCACAGCAGCTCCGTGTACTCCGCCGCGTCACGCGGGCGGTACGGTCGGCCGTCCACGGGCACATACCCGGCCAGCCCCTCCCGCAGCCAGCCCGGCATCGACGCGCGCAGCTCGGCCTCCGCGGCCGCGCGGGAGTCGCTCACCTGCGCCAGCACCGCCGAGACGTGCGGCGCCGACGGGTCCTGCCCGGCCGCGGCCGCCGCCTTCCCGTAGTGGGCCACCATCGCGGCCTTCTCCTCGTCGCCGATGTGCATCCCCAGCAGCATCGGCAGCCCGCGCGCGGCCGCCAGCTCCACCGTCTCCCGCGACGTGCACGCCACGGTCACCGGCGGCAGCGACACCGGCCGCGGCACCACCGGCACCTCGCGGAACGCGAAGAACTCGCCCGCGGCGCCCACCGCAGCCGAGGAAAGCGCTTGCACCAGCAGATCCAGGCCCTCGGCGAACCCCCGCTCGTACCGGTCCAGCCCGGTGCCGAAGACCTCGAGGTCCACCCACGGCCCGCCGCGCCCGACCCCGAGCCGGAACCGCCCGCCGGACACCCGGTCCAGCATCGCGGCCTGCTCGGCCAGCGCGACGGGGTGGGCGCTCGACAGCACGCTCACCGCCGTCCCCACCGTGATCCGCCGCGTCCGGCCCAGCGCGTGCGCGGCGAACGTCACCGCCGACGGGCACACCCCGTAGGACATGAAGTGGTGCTCGGCGATCCACGCGTCGTCGAACCCGGCCGCCTCCGCCCGCTCGACCACGTCCAGCGACCGCGCGAGCGCCTCCCCGTCGTCCTGTCCCGGAAACCGCCCGGCGAGGACGAAAACCCCGAACCGCATGACGGCGAGCCTAGCGGTCCCGCCAGAACCCGCAGTGGTGCGCCGCGGCGAAGTCCCCGGTCGTGTGAGGGCCGTCCGGGGCTAGCGTGCGCACCTGCTCGTGCGCCGGGTCGTAGCGCGGCCAGTCCGGGCCGGGCGCGCCGGTGCGCACGAACGACGCCCAGTCGGCGACCATCCGCGCCGACAACTGCCGCTGCCCGTCGTCGAACGACGCGCCGCCGCCGAACAGGTAGGACACCTCCAGGCTGTGCGCGGCGCCGAGCGGGAACGGCGTGCGCGACAGGGTGTCCGGGACCGGGGCCCGCGAGTCACCGAACTCGTAGGCGTAGACCGGGCCGGTGCGGGACAGCGCTCCCGCCATGTCCCGCACCGGGCACGCGAACGCGGCGTCGGTGAGCGCCGCCGCCAGCGCACGCGGAGCCGAGCCGCCGTGGGCGGTGAGCGGGTACTCGGCGGCCACGGCCGCGGCGTCCGCCCCGAACACGCGCGTCAGCGCGGCCGGGTAGCCGTCGGCGGTGACCGTCTTCCCGGTCGCCGCGTACTGCTGCGCCAGGAACAGGGTGAACTCGTCCCGCGTCACGCCGACGAGCACCGGCACCCTGGCCGCGTCGCCGTCGCGCATCGCGTCGACCGGGTTGACGGGCAGCGCACCGCCGCCGGTCACCGGGCCCGCGACCGGGACACCGGCGAGGTCGTAGTAGCGCGGCGGGGTGAGCAGCCGGGACGGCGGCAGGGCACGCAGGCACGCGGCGGCGCTGGCCGGATCACTGCAGCCGAGCTTCGCCGCGTACTCGACGCTCGCCGCTTCCGCCACCGCGGCCGGGGAATGCGCCTGGCACGGTCCGCTTTGGACGATCGCGGCGTGGAAGAGCCCGGCCGAGCCCGGCGAGACCAGGTGATCGCACACCGACATCGCCCCCGCGGACTCGCCGGCGAGGGTGACCCGCGCCGGGTCGCCGCCGAACGCGGCGATGTTGTCCCGCACCCACCGCAGCGCCGCCTGCTGGTCGAGCAGGCCGAAGTTGCCGGTGCCGCCGTCGTGCGCGAGCGCCGGGTGCGCGAGCCAGCCGAGCGCGCCGAGCCGGTAGTTGACGGTGACGACCACCAGCCCGCGCGCGGCCAGGTCCCGCGCGTCGTAGGAGTCGCCGTTGCCACCGACGAACGCGCCGCCGTGGATCCAGACCAGCACCGGCAGCCGGCCGGGCTCACCCGCGGGGGTGGTCACGTTCAGGAACAGGCAGTCCTCGCTGCCAGCCTCACCCGGCTGGGGGCAGCGCGCGCCGGGCGCGATGGCGTCCCGCACGCCCGTCCACACCGGACCGGGCGCGGGCGGCTGCCAGCGCGCCGCGGTGGCGTACGGGATGCCTTGGAACAGCCGGTGTCCGTCGGTCACCGTGCCGCGGACCTGTCCGACGGCGAGGGACACGACGTCCGGCGGGGCGGGCGCGGGCGCCGCGCAGGCGGCCAGGACGACGGCGAGGAGCAGGAGCAGGCGCGTCACGGTCGGGTGGCCACCGGTTTCGTCGTCACCGGTGCAGCCTAGACGGTGCGGAACCGGCGATCGCATGTGGATTCGGCACCGCCGGAAAATGTCTCACCGACCAATACCGCAATTCGGTTTTCACCCGGCAATGCCGGTCGTTTTACCCACGGTGCCCCATTGCCCATTCACCCGCCATTAACCGGAGAACTCTCGGTGACCGTTCGGGAACCGCCCGCGGACCACCACAGAGGGGCCATTGCGACATTTGGCCGAACATCGTTCACCAGGTGTGACGCGCAGGGTTGACAAGGTCGCCCGGCTGCGGTTTTCTCCTGACACCGATCACCTGGGGAAGCCAATCACCGCGTTCCGCTTTCGCCGCGATCCCGCGCGGAACGGGGCATGGACACGAATCGGGCGGGCTGGGAGAAATGGATACTGCGGGCTCCGGCCCTGGGGCATGGCATCCGCGCGGCTGGAGCCTGCGCACGAAGATCTCGGTCGTGTTGCTGCTGCCGGTCGTGGTCGCGCTGGCGCTGGCCGGGGCGCGGGTGCGGGCCGAGCTCGCCGAGGCGAGCAAGCTCAGCGCGGTGCGCGACCAGCTGCCCGCGCTGCAGTCGACCCTGGACCTCACCGCGCTCGTCGAGGACGAGATGGTGCTGGCCGTCGCCTCGCCCGGCAGCAGCGAGCTGGGCAGGCAGATCTCCACCGTCGACGCGAAGACCGCCGCCGTGCAGAAGCAGGCCGAGTTCGCGGAGCTGCCCGCGGACACCGCGCGGACGCTGGACACCGCGGTCGGGCGGCTGGCCGGGCTGCGGATGGCAGGCGCCGCGACGGGTTCGGCCACGGTGGCGATGACCGCCGGCTACCACGACGTCGCGGTGGACCTGAGCCGGATCCTGCCGGAGTCCATCGCCGCCGCGGGCAGCTCCGCGATGGACACCACGGCGGCGACCGCGGGCGCGCTGATGCAGCTGCGCACCACCCGCGCGGTCGAGGAGGCGCTGATCCGCGCGTCGGTCACCGGCCCGGTCAACGACACGCTGCTGGCCGCCGCCGCCCGCGCGGCCGCCGAGGAGGGCGTGCTGGCGAGCCAGGTCGAGCGCGGCCTGCCGCAGGAGGCGATCGGGCGGTTCCGGTCCATCACGGGCAGCAACAGCAACCGCCAGGCCGTCCTGCTGGACGCGCTCACGACCGGCGACGGGAGCAGGCTGCCCGGCCTGCTCACCGCGCTGTCGACCGAATCGGCGGCGCTGTCCGACCTGCTGGCGGGGCAGGTGCGCGACCTGGCGGCCACCGTCGGCGAGCGCACCAACGAGGCCCGCTCCAGCGCCCTGCGCGACACCGCGCTCGTGCTGGGCGCACTGCTGGGGGCGCTGGCCATCGCGTTGCTCGTCGCACGCTCGCTGGTGACGCCGGTGCGCCGCCTGCACGCGGCCGCGCTGACCGCCGCGCGCCGCGAGCTGCCGGAGACGATCGAGAAGGTCCGGGCAGGCGAATCGGTGTCCTGGGAGTCAATCGAGCCGGTCCTGGTGGACGGCGACGAGGAGATCGGGCAGCTGGCGCAGGCCTTCGGCGACATGCACCGGCAGGCCGTGCGCCTGGCCGCCGACCAGGCCGAGCTGCGCCGCCAGGTCAGCGAGATGTTCATGACGCTGGCCCGCCGCAACCAGTCGCTGGTCGAGCAGCAGCTCACCCTCATCGAGGACCTGGAAGCCGACGAGCGCAACCCGCAGCGCCTGGAGGAGCTGTTCCGCCTCGACCACATGGCGACGCGGCTGCGCCGCAACGGCGAGAACCTCCAGGTCCTCGCGGGCGGCAGCCCGGCGCGGCGGGACCACGGCCCGGTCTCCACCGCCGAGCTGCTGCGCGCCGCGACCTCCGAGGTGAAGGACTACCGGCGGGTCACCATCGTCAACGCCCCCAACGGCGCGCTGCGCTCGCACGCCGCCAGCGACGTCGTGC
Source organism: Amycolatopsis sp. NPDC006131 (assembly GCF_040614175.1). NCBI lineage: Bacteria > Bacillati > Actinomycetota > Actinomycetes > Pseudonocardiales > Pseudonocardiaceae > Amycolatopsis > Amycolatopsis sp. NPDC006131. The sequence continues at coordinate 13,929 of NZ_JBEXTX010000046.1, read as the reverse complement.
ACATCCTCGCCGAGCTGCTGGAGAACGCGATCCGGTTCTCCCCGCCCGAGCACAAGGTGCTGCTCACCGCCGACCGCGGCGCCGACGGCGGGCTGCTCGTCGAGGTGGTCGACAGCGGACTGGGCATGCAGCCGGACGACCTGGCCTCGGCCAACCAGCGGCTGGCCTCCGGCGACACGGTCAGCCCGGAGACCACCCGGCGGATGGGCCTGTTCGTGGTGGGGCGGCTGGCCGCCCCGCTCGGGGTCACGGTGCGCCTGCGGCCGACGCACCCGGGCGCGAAGCACGGCGGCATCACGGCCAGCGTGCACGTCCCGGGCGCACTGGTCCTCGCCGACGGCCTCGCCGCGCCCGACCCGGCGCCCGTGCGCCGCGAGCCGGTGCCCGCGCAGGCCCGCCCCGTCGCCACGCCCGTGCGCACCCCGATCTTCGACGGAGTGGTGTCCGGGTGGTTCGCCGAGCAGCCGGGGCCGGACTTCAGCAGCCCGGCCGACGAGAGCTGGCGCGCCGCGGAGATCGCGACCGAGCAGCCGGTCGCGGCTCAGGTCACCAGCGCCGGGCTGCCGACGCGCCGCCCCGGTGCGCAGCTCGCGCCGGGCGCGGCCATGCCGCGGCAGGCCGCGGCACCCGATCCGGCCGGTTTCCGCGACCCGAACGCGGTCCGGAACAACCTGGCCAGGCATTACAACGGAATGCGCGCCGCTCGCGCCCGCACGGGGAACGGGAACGGGCAGGCACCACAGGGGAAGGCGGAACCACGATGACCGAAGAGCACGGCCCGGGCTGGCTGGTGTCGGCGTTCACCCAGGAGGTGGCCGGGGTCGCGCACGCCGCGCTGGTGTCCGCGGACGGCCTGCTGGTGGCGGCGAACGAGAGCCTGCCCAAGGACCGGGCGGACCAGCTCTCGGCGATCGCGTCCGGGCTCGCGAGCCTCGCCGTCGGCACGGCGGAGCTGTTCACCGCGGGCCGCGTCGTGCAGTCGGTGATCGAGATGGAGGACGGGTTCCTGCTGCTGATGAGCGTCGGGGACGGGTCGAACCTCGTCGTGCTCGCGAGCCCGGGTTGCGACATCGGGCTGGTCGGGTACGAGATGACGCTCCTGGTCGACCGCGTCGGCCGCATGGTCGAGACGCCGGCGCGCCAGGTCGCGTACCGGGCAAGGCCGTGAGTGAGCCCGACAGCTTCGGGGACCGCAGGCCGAACTCCCGCTCGCCGTCCCTGGCTCGCCCGTACGCCTGGACCGAGGGCCGCACGCAGCCCACGGTCGAGCTGGCCATCGAAGCGCTGGTCCAGACCACGACCGAAGGCCAGACCCTGCCCTACAACCGCGCGAGCGCGCCGTCGGTGGTGACGCAGCTGTGCCTGCGGCCCCGCTCGGTCGCCGAGATCGCGGCGCACCTGAACATCCCGCTCGGTGTGGCGAAGGTGATCGTGAGCGACCTGCTCGGCGCCGGGCTGGTGACCGTGCGGGACACCCTCGGCGACAACGCCACCTGGGACGAACGCCACGACCTCCTGGAAAGGGTCCTGAGTGGACTACGCACGCTCTGAGGCGCTGAACCGCATCACCTCGGCCAAGATCGTGGTGGCCGGCGGGTTCGGTGTCGGCAAGACGACGTTCGTCGGGTCGATCTCGGAGATCATCCCGCTGCGGACGGAAGCGGCGATGACCGAGGCGTCGGTCGGCGTCGACGAGGTCGGCGCGATCCCCGGCAAGGCGGCGACAACGGTGGCCATGGACTTCGGCCGCATCACGCTCGCGCACGACCTGGTGCTGTACCTGTTCGGCACGCCGGGCCAGCACCGGTTCTGGTTCATGTGGGACGACCTGGTGCGCGGCGCGATCGGCGCGGTGGTGCTGGTGGACACGCGGCGCCTGGCGGACTGCTTCCCCGCGATCGACTTCTTCGAGACCCGCCGCCTGCCGTTCGTGGTGGCGCTCAACCAGTTCCCCGGCGCGCGGCGGCACTCGGTCGACGCGGTGCGGGAAGCGCTTTCCGTCGCGCCCGAGGTCCCGGTCATCACCTGCGACGCCCGGTCCGCCGACTCGACGAAGCAGACCCTGATCACCACCAGCGAGCACGCGATGGCGCAGATGCGGGCCCGGCTGCGCCGCCGGTAGACGAGGAGCTTGGCGATGGATCACGTCCACCACTTCGAAATGGGCGCCTGGGTGATGGTGCTGGCGTATTTGACGTCGGTGGCGGGCTGCGCGCTCGGCCTGGCCTGCACGCTGCAGGCCCGCACCGCGGTCAGCCCGCGGGCGCGCATCGCGTGGCTGGTGCTGGCCGCCGTGTCGATCGGCGGTGTCGGCATCTGGGTCATGCACTTCGTCGCGATGCTCGGGTTCGCCACGCCCGGGATGCCGGTGCGCTACGACATCCCGCGCACGATCCTGTCCGCGGTGCTCGCCGTCGTGTCGGTGTTCGCCGGGCTGCTGGTGTTCGGGGTGCGCGAGCGGTTCCGGTGGTGGCGGCTGCTCGCGGCCGGGCTGATCACCGGGCTCGCGGTGAACCTCATGCACTACACCGGCATGTGGGCGGTGCAGATCAAGGGCACCATCGGCTACCAGGGCGGCCTGGTCGCGCTGTCGATCGTGATCGCGGTGGTCGCGGCGACGGCGGCGCTGTGGTTCACCGCCGCGCTGGACAAGCTGCAGTGGCGGCTGCTCGCCGGTCTCGTCATGGGCGCGGCGGTCACCGGCATGCACTACACCGGCATGGCGGCGGTCCGGGTGCGCCTCGACGTCAGCGCGCCCGACCCGTCCGGCGCCGAGGTGTTCTCGTTCCTGTTCCCGGTGTTCGTGCTGGCCGCGATCGCGCTGGCGGTGCCGGTCTGCGCCGTGCTGATGGCGCAGGCGCCGCCGGAGCCTGCCGGGGAGGACGTCACCCCGGACGAGCAGCCGCTCCCTGCCGGTGCCGCTGCGGGCTCACCCCGTGAGCTCGTTTGAACGCGGCGCTGAGCGCGAACGGGCTGGAGTAGCCGACGCGGCGGGCGACGGCAGCGAGGGTGGTGTCCGGGTCCCGCAGCAGGTCCGCGGCGAGCGCGAGCCGCCAGCCGGTGAGGTAGGCCATCGGCGGCTCGCCGACCAGTTCGGTGAACCGGCGGGCCAGCGCGGCACGGGACACGCCGGTGGCGGCGGCGAGCGTGGCGACGGTCCACGGGTGTTCGGGCCGGTGCTGCAGCAGGCGCAGCGCCCGGCCGACGACCGGATCGGCGTAGGCGCGGTACCACGGGCCGGATTCGGGGCCGGCGAACCACTTCCGCAGCACGTCGATGAGCAGCAGGTCGAGCAGCCGGTCGAGGACGGCCTCCTGGCCCGGCTCGTCGCGGGAGATCTCGGCGCCGAGCAGGGTCATCACCGGTGAGTCCGGCACGGCCACGACGACCAGGACGGGCAGCGCGCCGAGCAGGCGGCGGCTGACCTCGCCGCGAAGCTGGTAGGTGCCGACGAGCAGCGTGGTCGGGCCGTGCGGGTCGTTGCCCCAGGTGCGCAGGCCGAGGCCGGTCATCACGACCTCCTGCCCGGCCGGGGTGGTGCAGACCTGCTCGGGGCCGACGACGACCTGCGGCGTGGTGTCCGGGTGGTCGCAGAAGGTGTAGGGGTCGGGGCCGCGCAGCACCGCCACGTCACCTGCGGTGAGCTTGCGCGTGGAGCCGTCGTCGAAGCACACCCACGCGCTGCCGCGCAGGACGGCGACGAGCGTCAGCGGCGCCTCGTCCTGGATCCGCATCGACCACGGCGGCGCCAGCTGGGCGCGGAGGAGGAAGGCGCCGCGGGCGCGGGGCCCGTCCAGGAGGCCTGCCAGCTCGTCCACGGGCCCAGCGTAGACGAACGCGCATGCGGACGAGCGCGCTCAGCATGGCCCGCCCGTCTGACGGCCGGTTTCCTTGGGGCATGACGAATTTCCTGGTGATCGGCGGAACGGGCAAGACGGGACGACGGGTCGCGGACCGGTTGCGGGCGCGCGGCGAGCAGGTGCGGATCGCGGCGCGGTCCACCGGCTTCGACTGGGACGAGCCGGGCACGTGGGAACCGGCGCTGAAGGACGTCACGACGGCGTACGTGACCTACGCGCCGGACGCCGGTTTCCCCGACGCGGCGCCGAAGATCGGCGCGCTGGCCCGCCAGGCCGGCGAGCAGGGCGTGCGGCGGCTGGTGCTGCTGACCGGCCGCGGCGAGGACGGCGCGCGGCGCAGCGAGGAGGCGATCCAGGATGCGGGTCCGGAGTGGACGGTCGTGCGGGCGAGCTTCTTCGCGCAGAACTTCAGCGAGGACTTCCTCGCCGAGTCGGTGGTGGCCGGCGAGTTCGCGTTCCCGGCGGGGGAGGTGTCGGAGCCGTTCATCGACGCCGACGACATCGCGGACGTCGCGGTGAAGGCGCTCACCGGGGACGGGCACGCGGGGCTGGTGCACGAGATCACCGGGCCGAGACTGCTCACGTTCGCCGAGGCCGCCGCGGAGATCTCGGCGGCGCTCGGCCGTCCGGTGCGGTACGTGCCGGTGAGCGCCGCGGAGTTCGCGGCCGGCCTCGTCGCGGCCGGTGTGGAGCCGGAGTTCGCGGGGCCGTTGAGCGAGCTGCTGGCCGAGGTGCTGGACGGCCGCAACGAATCCGTGACCGACGGCGTGCAGCAAGTGCTGGGCCGTCCGCCCCGCGGCTTCGCGGACTTCGCCCGGACGGCGCACTGGGGCTGACCCCCGGGACGATTCGGGGGTTTCCACCGATGCGCGCGGCCGCGGGCACGGGCATCGTGGTGGCATGACGACGACAACGATGCGACTGACGAGGTCCCGCGACAACCGGGTGATCGCCGGGGTGTGCGCCGGCCTGGCCCACCGCCTCGGCTGGAAACCCCGCACGATGCGCCTGCTGTTCGTGCTGTCCTGCCTGCTCCCCGGCCCGCAGTTCCTGATCTACCTGGGTCTGTGGATCTTCATCCCGAACGAGAGGCGCTGACCCGCATCACCCGATCGGGTTTGAAATTCACGGAGGGGGTTACTCCTTCGCATGGCCAGAACGGGAATCTACCGTGGACGCGGCACCGCCGTGCGAGTGGTCACCGGGATCGGGGCGCTGTTCGCGCTCGTCGAGGCGATCTACATCGTCCTGGTCCTGGCGGGCGCCAACACGGCGAACGCCTTCTACCGTTTCATCGATTCGATCGCCCAGCCGCTGGCGCTGTTCTTCCCCGGGCTCTTCCCCATCGCGAACGGGCAGCTCAACGTGCTGGTCCACTACGGTCTGGCGGCGGTCTTCTGGCTCGTCGTCACCGGCCTCATCGCCCGTCTGCTCCGCTGACGGCGCGTCGTCCTCGTCGGGCTCCTCCGGTGGAGGGGCCTGGCGGCGGGCGACCACGATGAGCACCACGATGATCGCGATGGGCCCGACGATGATCAGGGTCTCGTCCCACCCGCCCTGGTGGGCCAGGATCATCCGCTCACGCATTCACGCTCCCGAGACCAGTGCGATGCCGACCGCGGTGTAGCAGACCATCACGGCGAGCATGGGGTACTGCCCCACCTTCGCATAACCGTCCCGCAGCACGCCGAGCGCGCGGTCATGCGCCGAGGCGACCGCGAGGACGTGCCCGGCCACGATCCCGGCGATCTGGGTGAACGCGATCGCCGCCGGGGAGACCACCGTGTAGTCCACGCCGCCGCCGAACCCGCGCTGCCCCTCGAACACGGCGAACGAGAAGTAGTGCGCGACGGTGTACCCGGCCATGATCGGCACCAGCGACGGCGCGAAGGCGTCGTAGGGGCCGGTGACCGAGCGCCGCAGGTACGGCCGGGTCAGGCGGATCGCGCCGGCGTAGGCCAGCGCGGTGAGCCCGATCGACGCCGCGAGCCCGGCGGTGCCGAGGAGGACGCGGTCGCCGTCGCGGGTCAGATCGCCCCAGACCGGCAGCCGGGTCAGCCCGTCGAACGCCGTGGAGCCCAGCACGACCAGCACGAACGGGGTCAGGCCGCGCTCGCGTTCGAGCGTGCGCAGGCCGTCCAGCGGGTTGCGCAGCACCAGGCGGCCGTCCGCGCGGCGGCCCCACGGCGACAGCGCGGCGATCAGCACCGAGTAGACCTCGAACCCGTCGCCGCGGTCGAACCAGCGCGGCCCGAACACCGCACCCGCGACGACGTGCACCACCGCGTAGGCGGTGACGAACACCGCGATCGCCCGCGGGGAATCGGAGTGCGGGTACACCAGTTCCAGCCACAGGAAGGCGACCAGGCCCGCGACGGCCGGGACGAACCCCCAGCGCGGCAAGGGCAGACGGCCGGGGAAGATCGCGGTGAGTGTCCGCAGTGGATTGGCCAGCCGCCAGACCGGTCCGCACAGCACGGAAAGCGGCACGAGCCCGACCCAGAACCACACGTAGAACCAGGCGCCTGCGGGGTTCTTCGCCGAGTCGTCCGCGCCGGTCCAGGCGAACACCAGGAACACCGCGAACAGCGCCAGCCCGAGCAGGCGCAGCGCGATCCGCGTGGCGCGGGCGTCGGCGATCCGCTCGAGCGCCCGCGGCCACGCGCGCCCGGCTTCCGCGCCACGCAGCTTCGGCCGCTTCCACAGCGCGGTGAGCGCGAAGAACGACACCAGCACCGCGGCCGCGCCGGCGTAAAGCGCGAGCCACAGCGGGACCGGCAGGTCGGAGCGCCCGCCGAGACCGTGGGCGAGGATCACGCCGTGACCCGGAGCTCGGTGAGCGCGGCCCCGCTGTGGTGCAGCTCGACCTCGAACACCCCGGGGATGTCCGCGGTGAACGTGACGGAGGCGGGCTGCCCGGCCACCACGTCCGCCTTGCGGTCGTAGCCGTGCACGTGCAGCTCGTCAGGGGCGTCGGTGGTGACCTGGATGGTCACGGTCCGGCCCGCCGCGACCTCGACCCGGTCCGGCCCGGCCGTCCGCTTGCCGCCGGTCACGGTGAACACCGCCACCTCCGGCGCGGCGCCCGGCTGCTGCTGCGGCGCCGTGCTCCCGCACCCGGTGGTCACCAGCAACGTCGCCAGCACCGCCACGACGAACCTGCGCATTCCCCGTCCTTCCTCCGCCCGGCTTGCCCGCTGCGTCCGGGAGCCCGTAAAGTATGTGACCAACGGTAACAGTTACTTCGGGTAGCACGCATGCCCGGCTTCATCGAGGAAGGTCCACCGTGCTCGTCGCCCAGGAGTCCAGCCCGCCGGCGGGCGGGGCCGCGCTCGGCCAGATCGTCATCGCGGGCCTGATGTTCTTCGTGATCTTCCTGCCGCTCGCCGTGTTCGTCATCCGGGAGCGCGCCGGGCGCACCACGCTGGTCGGCAGGCTCGCGGACACCTCGGCCGGGCTGAGCGGGCTTCCCCGGTGGGCCGCGCTGCCGATGTTCGTCGCGTTCCTGTCCGGGATGGCCGCGTTGATCGGCGTGTACTGGGACGTGCCGATCCACATGGAACTCGGCCGCGACGAGGGGCCGCTGGCCAACCCGTCGCACTACCCGATCTGCTTCGGACTGATGGGCATCTTCGCCAGCGGGGTGCTCAGCGCCGCGCTGGCGAAGGGGAAGCTGCCGGTGCGCACGTTCCCGATCGGGCCGCACTGGCGCGCGCCGATGGGCAGCATCCAGATGATGGCGACCGGCCTGGTCGGCATCGCCGGGTTCCCGCTGGACGACGTGTGGCACCGGCTGTTCGGCCAGGACGTCACCGAGTGGGGGCCGACGCACGTGCTGATGATCGGCGGCGGGGTCGGCGTGGTGATCGGCCTGCAGCTGCTGCTCGGCGAGGCGCGGCAGGTCGGCGCGACCGGGCCGGTGGTGCGCCTGCTCGGGCCGCTGCTCGCGGGCGCCTGGCTGATGGGCGCGTCGGCGTTCCTGATGGAGTTCGACCTCGGGGTGCCGCAGTTCCCGATGCTCGCCCAGGTGGTGCTGGTCGGGCTGATCGGCAGCTGGACGCTGGTCTACGGGCGCCTGGCCGGCGGGCCGGGCGGGGCGCTGCTCGTGGTGGCCGTGGTGCTGGTGACCAGGGCGGTGTTCGCGGTGCTGCCGCTGGTCAACGACCTGCACGTGGCACTGCTGCTGCCGTACGCCGCCGAGGCCGTGGTGATCGAGGTGGTGGCCGTCCTGCTGCGCGGGCGGCAGGGGTACGCGTTCGCCGTGGTGGCCGGGCTGGCCACCGGGGTGTTCGGCATGTTCGGCGAGTGGGCGTTCTCGCAGTGGCTGATGCCGGACCCGTGGCCACTGTCCCACATGGACACCTTCGTGCTGTGGGGCGCGGCGGCGTCGGTGGCGGGCGCCCTGATCGGGGTGTGGCAGTACCAGCGGGTCGAGGCGGTGGCGGCGCGGCGCCCGTCGGACCCGGCGCCGTCGGGCGAGCCCGCGGCGCGGTTCCGGACGCGGCACCTGGGCGGGCTCGTCGGCGCGCTGCTGGCGGTCGGCTTGTCGGCGGCGGTGATCCCGCCCGCCGATCCGCCCGCGGGCCTGGTGGCGAACATCCAGCTCACCGACACCGCGGAGAGCCTGCCGATCTCGAACCCGCACGGCGGCGGGCAGCCGCGGTGGGTGACCGCGACGGTGACGATCAACCGGGCGGACCTGGTGTCGGATCCGGTGTGGCTCAACGGTTTCTCGTGGCAGGGCGGGGACTTCTACAGCGCGCCGCTGGAGCGGACGGCGGAGGGCACGTACCGCACGACGCAGCCGCTGCCGGTGTTCGGGCAGTGGAAGACCGGAATCCGCGTGCACTACGGCTCGCGGGTGATGGCGCTGGCGCCGATCTACGCGCCCGCCGACCCGGCCGCGAACGCCGGAGAGATCTCCGCGACGTCCGGGCCGCGCCCCTTCATGTCGGAGATCGAGTTCCTGCAGCGCGAACGCAAGACGGACACGCCGCTGGTGCTGTGGACCGTGGCGTACGTGGTGGTGGGCCTGGTGTTCGGCGGCATGTGGGTCCTGTTCGCGTGGCTGTACACCGCCGCGGCGGGCGGCGCACCGTCCCCCACGCGGCGGGTGCGGGTCAGCAGCTGACCCCGGGGCGGCCGGTGCCTTCCGGGGGCGCACCGGCCGCCTCGCACTCCCCGGGCCGCACACCCCTGGGGGCCACGGCGCGCAGCCACGCCGCACCTCCGCCCACCACCGGGCACAGCCGCCCGCCGCCACGCCACCACTGCCCAATCGCACGGCAGCATCCAGCTACCCCACCTCCACCCAGCACCGCACCGGCCGTCTCCTCGAGCAGCACGAGCCGCCACCTGCGCAAGGCAACCGCCACTCACACCGAGCCGCACCTCCACCCGTGAGGGGTGCCTGCAGCCACCAGCCACCCCTCCTACTACCCCACCTCCGCCAGCCGCCGCGTCAGGAAGCGGCGCTCCACATCCGTCGTGACCAGCCGCAGCGCCTCCCGGTACTCCGCCGCCGCCTCGGCACGCCGGCCCAGGCGACGGAGAAACTCCGCACGCGTGGCCGGCAGCAGGTGATACCCCGGCAGGTCCACATCGGACAGCAGTCGCAACCCCTCCGCCGGCCCCTCGGCCATCCCCACCGCCACCGCGCGGTTCAACTCCACCACCGGCGACCGGGTCATCGCCGCCAGCTCGCCGTACAGCGCGGCGATCTGCGGCCAGTCCGTGTCCGCCGCCCGCGCCGCCTTGCCGTGGCACGCCGCGATCGCCGCCTGCACCTGGTACGGCCCGGGCGCCCCGCGCCGCAGGGCGCCCTCCAGCAGCGCCACCCCCTCGGCGATCTGGGCGTGGTCCCACCGGTCGCGGTCCTGGTCGGTCAGCAGCACCAGGTCCCCGCGCTCGTCCACCCGCGCGTCCCGCCGCGAGTCCTGCAGCAGCAGGAGCGCGAGCAGCCCGGTGGCCTCCGGCTCGTCCGGCATCAGCTCGTGCAGCACGCGCGCCAACCGGATCGCCTCCGCGGACAGCTCGCGGCGCAGCAGGTCCGCACCCGCCGTCGCCGAGTAGCCCTCGTTGAACAGCAGGTACAGGACCGCCAGCACGGCAGGCGTCCGCTCGGGCAGCAGATGCGCCGGCGGCACCCGGTACGGGATGCCGGCGTGCCGGATCTTCTGCTTCGCCCGCACCAGCCGTTTCCGCAATGCGGGCTCGGCGACCAGCAGCGCCCGCGCGATTTCGGCCGGCGTCAGCCCCGCGAGCGTGCGCAGGGTCAGTGCCACCTGCGCGTCCAAGGACAGCGCGGGGTGGCAGCAGGTGAACATCAGGCGCAACCGGTCGTCGGGCACGCCGCTGTCGTCTTCGAACGGTTCGGGTTCGGGCATCGCCGCGACCTCCCGCAGCTTGGCCGCCCCCACCGCGTCCCGGCGCAGCCGGTCGAGAGCGCGGTTGCGGGCGGCGGTGGTGAGCCAGGCCCCGGGCCGGCGCGGCACGCCGTCCCGGGCCCACGCCCCGACTGCCTGGGTGAACGCGTCCTGCGCGCACTCCTCGGCGAGGTCCCAGTCGCCGGTGAGCCGGATCAGGGTCGCGACCACCTGCCCCCACTCGTCGCGGAACGCGCGGACGAGGGCGGTGTGGACGTCGGTCATGGCTGCCAGATCGGGCGGACCTCGATCGACCCGTAAGTGGCGGCCGGGTGCTTCGACGCGATCTCGACCGCCTCGTCCAGGTCGGCGCACTCGATGAGGCAGAACCCGCCGACCTGCTCACGTGTCTCGGCGAACGGACCGTCGGACAGCAGCACCTCGTCCGACCGCACCCGCACCGTGGTCGCCTCGTGCGGCGGCCGCAGCCCGGCCCCGCCACGCAGGACGCCCCGCCCGGCCATCTCCTCGCTCCAGCCGCCGCAGCCGTCCTCGGCGTGCTCGGCGGCCTCCGGGCCCCCGCAGATCAACAGCATGTACTGCATCGCAGTCCTCCTCGCCGGAAGTGTTCTCACCACACCGACGAACGGGACCCGCGATCAGGGACGCGCGGCGGCGAGGAATTCCCGGATCAGCCCATGGTCCTTCGTGCCGCGGGTGGACTCCACCCCGCTGGAGACGTCGACGCCCCACGGCCGCACGGTCTCGATCGCCTCCGCAACGTTGCCCGGCCGCAGCCCGCCGGCCAGCAGCCACCGCCCGGTCTGGCCGCGCAGCGCCGACCAGCCCCACTGCTCACCCGACCCGGCCCGGGGCGAGTCGAGGATGAGCATCTCCTCGCCGAACGCGCCGACCTCGACCCGCTCACCAGCGGTGGAGGTGGCACGCACCAGCCGCACCCCCAGGCCGGCGAGCTCGGCGAAGTCGCCGGCCGTGTAGCCGTCGCCGTGCAGCTGGACCGCGCCCAGCCCGGTCTTGACGGCGATGCCCCGGACGTCGGCGACCGGCATCCCCAGGAACACCCCCACGCTGAGGACCTCCGGGGGCACGGCGGCCACCAGGCGGGTGGCCTCCTCCACGGTCACCTGCCGGGGGCTCGGCGTCAGGACGAACCCGACGGCGTCGGCCCCGGCGGTCACCGCGCAGTCGACGTCGGCCTCGGTGCGCAGGCCGCAGATCTTCACGAACACCCCACCAGGGTAGGCGCCGCGGAAGTCTAAACTGCGGCGATGTCCTTGATCGGTACGCGGTTGCGCAGCCTGGCCAGGCGATACGCGGTCTCGCGGCGGACACACGAGGACCTCCTCGCCCGGTGCGCCGCGGCGGAGGCCGAACGGGACCAGCTCGCCGCCACCTACCGCACCTGGGTGCCGCCGGGGCACTTCTACTCACCGCAGCCGGACCCCGCGCAGGTCCTCACCCGCGCCGGCGCGCTGTTCGACACCGCCGCCGATCCCGCCAGCCTCGACCTGCGCGAGGACGACCAGCTCGCGCTGTTGCCCGTCCTCACCGAGCTGCTGAAGGAGCACCCGTTCCCCGAGCACCGGTCGCCGGAGTACCGCTACTTCTTCGGCAACCCGGAGTACTCCTGGTCCGACGCGCTAGTCCTGCACGGCATGCTGCGTCACCTGCGCCCACGGCGGCTGATCGAGATCGGATCCGGCTACTCGTCGGCGATGACGCTGGACACGGTCGAGCACTGGCTGGACGGCGCGGTCGAGCTGACGTTCGTCGAACCCCACCCGGAGCTGCTGCGGTCGCTGCTGCGCCCGGGCGACGAACAGCGGGTGACCGTGCGTGAGCAGCCGGTGCAGGACGTGCCGCTGGAGACGTTCCTCGCCCTGGAGGCCGGTGACGTGCTGTTCATCGACTCCACTCACGTGGTGAAGGCGGGCTCCGACGTCAACCACCTCTTCTTCGAGGTGCTGCCCCGCCTCGCCGACGGGGTGTGGATCCACGTGCACGACGTGTTCTTCCCGTTCGAGTACCCGCTGGAGTGGGTGACCGAGGGCCGCGCCTGGCAGGAGGTCTACCTGCTGCGCGCGTTCCTGGCCTACAACCCGCGCTTCGAGGTCCGCTGGTTCCAGCAGTACCTGTGGGCGCGGCACCGCGAGCTGCTGACGGCGGCCGTCCCGGACATGGCGCGCAACCCGGGCGGGAACATCTGGCTGCGGAAGGCGCCCGATTACGGCTCCACGGCCCCGGGTACTCGCGACGCATGACCGAGAGCCGCGCGGATCCGCTGGTCCGCCTCGACCACGTCGCGGCCGCGCTGGAGGACCTGCGCGGTCAGGCGGCCACCCAGCCGCTGGAGGAGGTCGCGCGGGGCATCGCCGAGAGCGCCGTGGCGACGCTGCCGGACGCCGACTCCGCGACGATCACCGCGATCGCCGAGGACGGTCACCTGTACACCCTGGCGGCCACGGACGAGGGAATCGTCGGGATCGACGAGTGCCAGTACAAGACGCGCCGCGGCCCGTGCGTCGAGGCGGCGACCCAGCGGCACCCGGTGCGCGCGATCGTCGGCGAGCACGAGCAGGAGTGGCCGGAGTTCACCGCCTCGGCGAAGGCGGCCGGTATCAACACTTACCTGTCGGTGCCGGTGCTGCTGCCGGGCGAGCCGGGTGGCGAGGACGAGGTCGTGGGCGGGCTGGACTTGTACAGCTTCACCGCCCAGGCCTTCGACGACTACGACGAGCAGGTGATGCGCCTGTTCACCACGGCGGCGTGCGAGGCGTTCACCAACGCCCGCCGCTGGGCCGCGACGCAACGCAAGATCGCCCAGCTGGAGACGGCGCTGACCTCGCGGGCCGAGATCGACCAGGCGAAGGGCGTGCTGATGGCGATCCACGGGTGCAGCGCGGACGAGGCGTTCGCCCGGCTGGTCGAGGAGTCCCAGCGGACGAACACGAAGCTGGCCGCGGTAGCGAGGAAGCTGCTCGAATCACTGCGCCGCTGAGGTAGCGCGCAGGCGGACGGCCGGCGGCGCGGAAGCGGCGCTGAGGCGGCGGGTCGGCGGCGGGCCGGTGGCACGGAGGCGGTGGCGCTGAGAGGGCGGCCACAGCGCCGGGCCAGCTGGCCGGTGGCACAGAGCCGGTGGCGCTGAGGGGGCGACCACGGCGCCGAGCCGGCGGGCCGGCGGCGCTGAGGGGCGGCGCAGACACGGCGGCCGGCCGCGCTGAGGGGGCGGGCCGGCAGCGGGCAGCGGCGCAGAGGCGGTGGCACAGACGCGGCAGGCCGGTGGCACAGAAGCAGCGGCGCTCATGCGGCGGGCCCGGCAGTGCAGCAGCGGCGGCCCGGCACCTCTTGGGCGGCGCTCAGGCGGTCGGCCGGCGGCGCAGAAGCGGCGGCTCAGTAGCGCCCAGGCGGCGGCCTGGCAGCGCAGAGGCGGCCAGGCGGCAGCGCAGAAGCGGCGGCCCGGCAGCCCGCAGGCGGCACAGAGGCGGCGGGCCAGCAGTGCAGAGGCGGCCGGCCTGGCAGCGCAGAAGCGGTGCTCGGCAGGACGATCACCGGCTGGATCCGGGACCGCAGGCTCGAGCGGTGCTGGCACCTGGTGACCGGCGGCGGGCGGGGCACCGGCGCGGCCGTCGTCGCCCGGTTGCGTGCCGCCGGCGCCGATGTCCTGGCCACCGCCCGCACCCGCC
>NZ_JBEXTX010000045.1:0-55378 GCF_040614175.1 Amycolatopsis sp. NPDC006131 | reverse complement strand
GACTCTTTTGATCTTTTCCCTGCGCACGCTGCGCCTGCGGGCGGCCGGCGATGACCTCATCGACCTGGCGAGCAACGACTACCTGGGGTTGAGCGGCGATCCCGGCGTCCGCCGCGCGGCAGCTGAAGCCGCGCTCGTCTGGGGCGCCGGGGCCAGCGCGTCCCGCCTGGTGACCGGCACGACCACGCTGCACGCCGAGCTGGAGCGCGAGCTGGCCGAATTCACCGGCCGCGAGGCGGCGCTGGTGTTCTCCACCGGCTACCACGCCAACCTGTCGGCGGTGACCGCGCTGGCGGACCGGGACACGGTGATCGTTTCGGACGCCCACGTCCACGCGTCCCTGATCGACGCCGCGCGCCTGTCCCGGGCCGCCGTCCGGGTGGTCCCGCACAACGACGTCACCTCCGTCCGGGATGCGCTGGCCGCCGCCGGGGGCAGGCGGGCGCTCGTGCTGACCGAGTCGGTGTTCTCGGTCCTCGGCGACGCCGCGCCGCTTGCCGAGCTGGCCGGGGTGTGCGCGGCGCACGACGCGCTGCTCGTCGTCGACGAGGCGCACGGGCTCGGCGTGGCCGGCGACGGTGGCCGGGGACTGCTGCACGGCCTCGGCCTGTCCGGTCATCCGCACGTGGTGATGACGGCGACGTTGTCCAAGTCGCTGGGCGCGATGGGTGGCGCGGTCCTCGGCTCCGCCGCGCTGATCGACCACCTCGTCAACCGGGCGCGCCCGTTCATCTTCGACACCGGGCTGGCGCCCGCGCCCACCGCCGGGGCTCTGGCCGCGTTGCGCACACTGCGCGCCCGGCCGGACCTCCCGGTCCGGATCCACGAGCGCGGCGCGGCGCTGGCCGAGCGGCTGAGCGTGCCGCGCTCGGCGGGCGCGGTGCTGTCGGTGCCGATGCCTTCGCCGCGCGCCGCGCTCGCCGCCCAGGCCGACGCGCTCGCGGAGGGAGTACGGGTGGGGTGTTTCCGGCCGCCGTCCGTGCCCGACGGGATTTCCCGGCTGCGCATCACGACGCAGGCCGGGCTGGACGAAGAGCGCTGGACGCGCGCGGTCGACGTCTTGGCCCGGATCGCCGCTCAGCCGAGCTCCTCGGCGAGCGCGACGAAGATCCCGGCGGGGCCGCGGACGTAGCAGAGCCGGTAGCTGTCCCCGTACCGCACCACTTCGCCGACAGGTTCCGCGCCGTGCGCCCGGAGGCGGCCGAGCACGTCGTCGATGTCCCGGACGGCGAACATGATGCGGTGCGCGCCCAGCGCGTGCACGGTCTGGGCGCCGTCCGGGCTGGCGGGTGAGTGGTACTTGGTCAGCTCGACCCGTCCGTGGCCGTCGGGGGTCCGCATCATCGCGATGTCCGTCCGGACGCCGTCGAGCCGGAGGAGGCGGTCCACCAGGCTGCCCTCCAGTGTCGCCTCGCCTTCCAGCTCCAAGCCGAGTCCGGTGAAGAACGCCTTGGCGGCGGCGAGGTCGTCGACGACGATGGCGATGTTGTCCATGCGCTGCAGTGCGGTGTCGGTCATGGTGACCACTGTCCCGCCGTCCCGCCGCCCTACGCGAGCTGGAGCTCAGCCGAGCCCGTTCAGCAGCAGGTCCGCCACCACCTTCGCGGCCAGTGGGGGCGCGCCGGGCGTCACCGAGGTCGCCGATGGCGTCGCCACGAGCATCCGCGCGGCGGCGTGGTGCCGGGGCGCCGGTCTGGCGTCCCCGGTCACCCGGGCCAGGTAGGCGCTCACCGCCGTGATGATGGAGTCGTGGATTTCGCGGGCGCGGGCCTGCAGCTCCGGGTGGTGCTCGCTTTCCCGGAACACGATCCGGTGCATCGGCGTCTGCTCGCCGAGGTGCCGCGCCAGCCGCCGCCACAGCTCGGCCACCGCGGCGTGCGCGTCGGGCGGGACGGTGGCCGGCACCAGGTCCGCGAGCGTGCGCGTCGACCGTTCCCGGATCAGCGCCAGCAGCAGGCCTTCCTTCGTGCCGAAGTGGTAGAAGATCAGCCCCTGCGGCACCCCGGCCGCGGCCGCCAGGCGCGCGGTCGACGTGCGCGCGTACCCGCGCTCGGCGAACAGCTCCTCCGCCGCGGCCAGGATCCGGTCGCGGCCGGAGGCGGCGGGTTCGTCCACGGCGCTCAGAACTCGGTCACCCCCGCGTCCGGAGCCAGCTCGTGCGCGGTGACGTACTTCGACTCGTCCGAGGCGAGGAACAGCACCGTGTCGGCGACGTCCTCGGGTTCGGTGATCACCACCGGCAACAGGTTCGTCAGCATCCCGGCGAGCTTCGGGTCGCGCTCGAACCCCTTGGCGAACGCGGCCTGCAGCCCCTCGCCGGTCATCCCGGTGTTCACGCCTGTCGGGTGCACGCTGTTGACCCGGATGTTGTGCCGCGCCAGCTCGGTCGCGAAGGCCTTGGCCATGCCGCGCACCGCCCACTTGCTCGTCGTGTACGGCACGAGGAATGGCTGCACCTTCATCCCGGCCGCCGAGCTGATCAGGATGATCGACCCGCCGCCCCGCTCGACCAGGTGCGGCGCGCCCGCCATCACCGTGTTCCACACGCCGCGCACGTTCACGCCGATCGTGTCGTCGAAGATCTCCTCGGTCACGTCGTCCCACGGCGCCGGCACGCAGATCCCGGCGTTGGCCACCACGATGTCCAGCCCGCCCAGCTCGGCGACGCCCGTGTCCACGCCCGCCCGCAGCGCCGCCAGGTCCCGCACGTCCGCCTGCACCCGCACCGCCCGCCGCCCGGTCTTCTCCACCAGGCTCACGGTCTCGTCCAGATCGGCGAGCGTGGGGGAGGCGTAGGTGACGCTGGGCAGCGTGGCGGCGATGTCCACCACGATCACATCGGCGCCCTCCTGCGCCAGGCGCACCGCGTCCGCCCGGCCCTGGCCCCGCGCGGCGCCGGTGATCAACGCGACCTTGCCCGCAACCCGTCCCGCCACGGTGAGTCTCCTCGTCTCCCGCGCCGTCGCGGGTCGCCGCCGACACTGCCCCTGAGTGAGTACTCAGTCAAGAGCCTTGACGGGTTCGTGCCCCGATGCCATCCTTCCTCCTCATATCAGGGTCTCTGATGATTGGTGGTTCGATGACGCACCAGCCAGCCGTCTCCGCGCAGGCCTCGGGCACCCGCGAAGCCCGGCGGGTCGCCGTGGCGAGTTTCGTGGGCACCGCCATCGAGTGGTACGACTTCTTCCTCTACGGCGCGGCCGCCGCGCTCGTCTTCGGGCCGCAGTTCTTCCCCTCCAGCAACCCCGCGGTCAGCCAGCTCGCGTCGCTGACCACGTTCGCGGTCGGGTTCCTGGCGCGCCCGGTCGGCGGGATCGTGGCGGGCCACTTCGGCGACCGGATCGGCCGCAAGCGGATGCTCGTGATCTCGCTGCTGATCATGGGCACGGCCACCGTGCTGGTCGGGCTGCTGCCGACCTACGCCCAGATCGGCGTGGCCGCGCCGATCCTGCTCGTGGTCCTGCGGCTGGCACAGGGCGTCGGGGTCGGCGCCGAATGGGGCGGCGCGGCGCTGATGGCCGTCGAGCACGCGCCGCCGTCCCGCCGCGGGCTCTACGGCGCCGCGCCGCAGCTCGGCGTCCCGGCGGGCGCGATCGTCGCGAACCTGGTGCTGCTGGTCGCCTCGACCTCCACGCGCGAGGCGTTCGTCGAGTGGGGCTGGCGGCTGGGCTTCCTGGTCAGCTTCGTGCTGGTGATCTTCGGCCTGGTGATCCGGCGCCGCCTCACCGAAAGCCCGCTGTTCGAGGAGGCCGCACGGCACCGCCCGGCGCGCGTGCCGCTGCTGGAGGTGCTGCGCGACCACCCGCTGGCCGTGCTGCGGGCGGTGTTCGTGACCGGCGCGTCGACCGCGATGGGCTACATCATCCTCACCTACATCCTGTCCTACGGCACCGCGGAAGTCGGCTACTCCCGCAACGAGCTGCTGATCGTCGTGATCCTCACCAGCGTGGTGCAGCTCGGCGCGATCTACGGGCTGTCCGGGCTGGCCGACCGCTTCGGCCGCCGCAAGGTGATCGCCGCGGGCGCGATCGCGCAGGCCGTCGCGGCGCTGCTGTTCTTCCTCGTGTTCGACACCGGCGTGTTCCTGCTGGCGCTGGTGGCGTGCGTGGTCACGGTCATCACGGTGTCCGCCCAGTACGGGCCGCTGCCCGCGCTGCTGTCCGACCAGTTCCCGACCCGCATCCGCTACAGCGGCGTGTCGCTGGGCTACCAGCTGGGGAACGTGGTCGGCGGCGGCCTCGCGCCGGTGGTGGCGACCGCGATCTTCACCGCATCCGGCAGCTCGCTGCTGGTGGGCGTCTACCTCGCCGGGATGGCCCTGCTGGCGCTGGTCGCCGTCGCGCTGACCCCGCGGGGCGAGGCGTGACCCGCCGTCTCGGGGTCCTGCTGCTGGCGCTGGTGCTCGCCGTCGTCCTGCCCGCCGCGCCGGCGAGCGCCGCGACCCGGCTCACCGGGACGCTGCCGAACGGCGCCACCTGGATCGCCGACGTGCCCGCCGGCTGGAACGGCACGCTGGTGTTGTTCAGCCACGGTTTCCGCCCCGGGCCGGACAACCCGCCCGCCGACGCGCCCGACGCGGCGACCGCGCAGGCGCTGCTGGACCGCGGCTACGCGCTCGCCGGATCGTCCTACGCGCACGCGGGATGGGCGTTCGACACCGCGGTGGCCGACCAGCTCGGCACCCTCGCCGCGGTCGAGGAGCGCATCGGAACCGCGCGCGAGGTGGTCGCGCTGGGGCAGTCGATGGGCGGCCTGGTGTCGGCGCTGCTCGCCGAGGGCGGTCGCGTCGACGGGGTGCTGACCACGTGCGGTCTCGTCGGCGGCGGGGTGAACCTGAACAACTACCAGTTCGACGGCATGCATGCCCTCGCCGAGCTGTTGCTGCCGGGGCAGGAGGTCCGGCTCACCGGGTTCACCACGCCCGCGCAGGCCGCCGCCACCGTCGCCGCCCTCACCACGGCGGTGCAGCGGGCGCAGGCCACTCCGGACGGCCGCGCGCGGATCGCGCTCGCGGCGTCGCTGATGAACATGCCGACGTGGTCCACGGGGCCGCGGCCGCCTGCGGACTTCGCCCAGCAGCAACAAGCGCAGTACACGTGGCTGTTGCAGACGCTGCCGTTCGTGATCCCGTCGCGCGTCAGCATCGTCTCGGTGGCCGGCGGCGACAGCGGCTGGAACACCGGCGTCGATTACGCGCGGCTGGTGCACCGGTCCGCGCAGCTGCCGCAGGTCGCCGCGCTCTACCGGGAGGCGGGCCTGGACCTGCACGCCGACCTGGGCGCGCTCACCCGCGCCGCGGACATCGCCCCGGACGCCGGGGCGCTGGCCTGGATGCGGCGCACGTCGACGCCGACGGGGGAGCTGCGCGTGCCGGAGCTGACCCTGCACACGATCGCCGACCAGCTCGCGCCGGTGGAGTACCAACGGGACTACGCGCTGCGCGTGGCCCGCGCGGGGGAGAGCGCCCTGCTGCGGCAGGCGTACGTGCAGCGGGTGGGGCACTGCGCGTTCACCCCGGCCGAGTACCTCGCCGGGTTGTTCGCTGTGCAGCAGCGCATCCGCACCGGCGCCTGGTCGGACGCGGCGCGGCCGGAGCGGCTGCAGGAGGTGGCTTCGACGATCGGGGACGCGGCGTTCGCGCGTTACTCGCCGCCGCCGTTCGTCAACGCGCGCTGAGCGTTGGCGTGCGAGGCGAGCATCCCGTAGCCGTCCTCCAGGTCACGGCGGAACCCGGCGCGGCGGTCGTCGTCCATGCCGGAGAGCATCCGGTCCTCGAGCTCCCGGACCAGCGGCGTGCACTCGTCGAGGACCCGCTTGCCGCGCTCGGTGAGGGTGGCGAGCAGGACCCGGCGGTTGGCCGGGTCCTCCGCGCGCTCGATGAGCCCGTACTTCTCCAGCGTGAGCACCATGGTGTGCATGGTCTGGGGCCGGACGAACGAGCGGCGCGCGAGCTGCGCGGACGACAGCCCGTTGCGGTGCCGCAGCGCGGTCAGCGCGGTGTACTGCAGGGTGGTCAGCCCGAACGGGCGCAGCGCGTCGTCCATCAGCGAGCGGATCACCAGCTCCAGCCGCTTGACCAGGTAGAGGGTCAGCGGGGCGTCCTCGGCGCGGGATTCGGTCACCACCCCATGCTGCCACGGTCCGCTGTGGACTCCGCGCGCACCAGCCAGTCCTGGTGGCTGGTGCGCGTCGGCTCCTGTGTCAGGACGCGGACCCGGCAGCCAGCAGTTTCAGCAGTTCCGCGGCGAGCGGTGCGGACGAGCCGGGGTTCTGCCCGGTCACCACGGTGCGGTCGGTCACCACGTGCGGCGCGAACGGCTCAGCCGTCTCGACCTTCAGGCCCGCCTCCGTGAGCCGGTCCTGCAGCAGCCAGGGCGCCTTGGCGGCGTTGCCGGCCAGCTCCTCCTCGGCGTTGCTGAACGCCGTGATCCGGTACCCGGCGAAGGCGTTGCCGCCCTCGTCGGCCGTGGCGGCCAGCAGTGCGGCCGGCCCGTGGCAGACCACGCCGAGCGGCTTGCCCTCCCGCAGGGCGCGGGCGAGGAGCCGGCCGGAGTCGGCGTCGGAGGCGAGGTCCTCCATCGGGCCGTGCCCGCCGGGCACGTACACCGCGTCGAAGCCGTCCAGGTCGATGTCGGCCAGCGCGACGGGGTCGGCGAAGTCGGCGGCGGCCGCCTCGCGCAGGTGGGCGGCGGTCTCGGCGCCGCCGGTGGCCTCCGGGCTCAGGCTGGCCTCGTCGACGGGCGGCACCACACCGCCGGGCGTGGCCACGGTGACCTGGTGCCCGGCCGCGGTGAAGGCCTCGAACGGGACCACGGCCTCCTCGGCCCAGAAGCCCGTCGGGTGCTGGGTGCCGTCCGCCAGCGTCCAGCGGTCGGCGCCGGTCATCACGAAGAGAATGTTCGCCATGCCTGCGACGGTAGGCGGGAAGCCATCGGAAATCGAATAGAGTTGGCAATCGGTGCGATCGGTGTTCCGATACCTTGGCTGGTGTGGACCTGAACCTGCTGCGCACCTTCCTCGCCGTCTACCGGTCGGGCTCGTTCACCGCGGCCGCGCCCCTGCTGGGCCTGTCCCAGCCGACGGTGACCGCGCAGGTGCGCACCCTCGAGCAGCAGCTGGGCCGCGCGTTGTTCACCCGCCTCCCGCGCGGCGCCGAACCCACCCACCTGGCGCACGAGCTGGCGGGCCGGGTCGCGGGGCCGGTCGACACGCTGGCCGCCGTCGCCGCGACGGCCACCGTCCACTCCGGACCGCCGGAGCCGGTGTACCTGGCCGGCCCGGCCGAGCTGCTGTGCGTGCGTGTGATGCCCGCGCTGGCGCCGCTGGTCGCCGGTGGCGTGCGGCTGCGGGTGGCGACCGGGCTGACCGATCCGCTGCTGGAGCAGTTGCGCGCCGGGCACCACGACCTGGTGATCTCGACCCGCCGTCCCCGCGGCCGTGCGCTGGTGGCGTACCCGCTGATGGACGAGGACTACGTGCTCGTCGCCGCGCCGTCGTGGGCCGCGCGGGCCGGTGACGACCCGTGCGGCGCGGTGGCGGGCCTGCCGCTGGTGACCTACGCCGAGGACCTGCCGATCGCGCGCCGGTACTGGCGGGACGTGTTCGGCAAGCGGCTGACCGCCGAGGCGGCGGTGACCATGCCCGACCTGCGCGGGGTGGTGGCCGCGGTGACCGCCGGCGCCGGGTACAGCGTGTTGCCGCGGTACCTGTGCGCCGCCGAGCTCGCGGCCGGCGCCCTCGTCCCGCTGCACGAGCCGGAGGAGGCGCCGTTCAACACGGTGTTCCTGGCGCAGCGGCCCGGCGCCGAGGTGAACCCCGCGGTCGAGCGCGTGCGGGACCTCCTTCTGCGCGAGGCGCGCACCTGGTAGTTCAGACGACGATGCCCCGTTCCCGGATCGCGTCCCACGTGTCCAGGGGCAGCTCGGTGAGGGCGAAGACGTCGTCGACGGCCGAGAAGCGGGCGCCGGCGCGGGCGTCGACGATCTGCTGCGCGACCGCGGGGTCGACGGCGCAGGTCTGGGCGATCGCCGTGGCCGGGGCGGCGTTGAGGTCGACCAGGCCGCCGTCGTCGTAGTCGCGGGGCAGGTCGGGGCGGCCGATGCGCAGCTCGCGCGCCATCGCCGGGTCGTTCGCCGCCAGCTCGCGGGCCTGCCTGCGGCGTTCCCGGGCGGCCTTCACCCGGGCCACCGCCGGATCCTCGGGTGGCGCGGCCGGGCGCGGGGTGCTCGCGCGGCGCCGCAGGAAGTGCTGCTGCACCGACGCCAGGGCGATCATCGCGATCATCACGGCGCCGCCGATGGCCGAGCGCGTGTCGTCCGCCGGGGTCGGCGTCGGGTCGGCGGGCGGCAGGACCGCCAGCACGGCCACCAGCACCGCGAAGTACAGGACCGCCCACAGGTGGATCCGCGGCCGGCGCAGCCGCACCGCGGCGTGCACGAACGGCACCCACGCCAGGATGCCGAGCGACAGGATCGTCACCGGCAGGTACCACCAGCCGGTCCAGCGGCCTCGCGTGCTCGTCGTCATCCCGGTCCTCCCCTTGGCTGTTCCTGCTTCGACGCGCGCCGGGGGCGTTTGGTTGCCACCCCGGCCGAGCGGGTACCGCCCCGGGGACGGAAGGAGACGCCATGCCGAAACCGGTGTCCGAGCAGGTCGTCGTCATCGCGGGGGCCTCCAGCGGGATCGGGCGGGCCAGCGCGCTCGCCTTCGCGGAGCGGGGCGCGCGCGTGGTGTGCGCGGCGCGCGGTGTGGAGGCGCTGGACTCGCTGGTGCGGGAGATCCGCGACGGCGGCGGCCAGGCTCTGGCGGTGCCGACCGACGTCGCGGACCCCGCCGCAGTCCGGCGGCTGGCCGACGAGGCCGAGCGCGAGTTCGGGCGGATCGACACGTGGGTGAACGCCGCGGCGGTGGCGGTGTTCGGGTATGTCGAGGAGATCAGCGACGCGGAGTTCGAGCGCGTCATGCGGGTGAACTTCCTGGGCCACGTGCACGGCGCGAAGGCCGCGCTGCCCGCGTTGCGGCGGGCCGGTGGCGGGGTCGTCATCGGGATCGCCTCGGTCGAGGGCGTCCGCGCCGTGCCGTTGCACGCCCCGTACACGGCGAGCAAGTTCGCGCTGCGCGGGTTCTACGACTGCCTGCGGATCGAACTGGCCCAGCGCGGCGACCCGATCGCCGTGTCGACGATCCTGCCCGCGGCGATCGACACCCCGTTCTTCGAGCACTCGCGCAGCAAGATGGGCGCCCTGCCGAAGCCGCCGCCCCCGGTGTACGCGCCGGAAAGCGTGGCCGAGAGCGTGGTGTTCGCCGCGGAGCACCCGCGACGGGAGATCCCGGTCGGCGGGGCGGCGCTGGCCTTCTTCCTGGGGCAGCGGTTGTCGCCCGCGTTCACCGACGCGGTGCTTTCGGTGCGGCGGCTGGGAGCCGGGGCGTTCCGCAACGAGCGCCCGGACAACGGGGTGGACAATGTGGACAGTCCGGTGGCGGAGACGGGGAGCGTGCACGGCAGCGAGGGCGGCCGGGTGTTCCGGGGCAGCGCGTTCAGCCGGGCGGTCGGGCGCCTGCCGCGCCCGGGGGAGCTGCTGACGGCCGCGGTGTCGGCGCTGCACCGCCGGGAGGCGTCGCGCTGACCCGGCTCGCCGTGCCGGCCGGCCTGCGCAATGCTTGCCGCGCCCGTCGCGTGCCGGAGACCGGCCTGCTCGCGACACGAACTGTACGAAGTGGAGCTCGACGGAGCGGGCGGGTTGGTCGTGCGTCCTAGCCCCGGGCGTCCCGCTGTGCCTCGCGGATGAGGGCGAGGACGTGCTCGGCGTCGGGCACCTTGTGCAGCACCAGCGGCGGGACGAGCAGGCCGCTGGCGCGGTGCCCGGGGTTCTCCTGCTCGCGCGGGTCGCCGAAGGCGATCGAGCCGTCCTCCAAAAGCTTCGGCGTGGTGAGGTCGGTGAGCAGTTCGCTGCGCCGGACCCGGAAACCGTTGATCCGCCGCTCGACGATGATCCGCCGCGAGGTCACCGTGTAGTGGCCGAGGGTCAGCGACCACCGCGCCCACAGCGGCCGGGTGAGAACGCTCAGCAGCGCCAGTACCGCCGCGTTGAGCAGACCGTTCCAACCGGACACCAGGATCGAGGGCCCGACGATCACGGCCGCCAGCGTCGCGTACACGCAGACTGCGATGACGGCGTTCCGGCGGCGGTACCAGGGCGGCACCGGACCTGCCTCGCCGGTCCACAGCACGGTTTCCCCCGGATCCACGGTGGAGGAATCGCACCGCCGGTGGAAGTCGTTTCACGACGTTCAGTCAAAGAATCACCCACCACTGCTCTACATCGTGGTTGAAACACACTCGCGTTTACCGGTGTTCTACTTCGGAACGAGCACCAAACGGACTCGAAACGGTCACCGAGCGCATTCCGGTGTGATCATGTTCCGCCATCCGGGGTAGCGTGCGCCTGCTCGTAGCGCCGCCCGGCGGCGCGCGAAATCCCCCGACCTTTCCTGGAGTTCCCACGATGACGTTCATCGGACGCCGGTCGCTGCGCGCGGCCGTCGCCGGGGCCCTGCTGGCCACCGGTTTCGTTCTCGGCACCGCGACGGCCCACGCGGCCGCCGAAGACCCCCGTGCCGCGCGGCACGAGGGCAATGCCAGCACCTGCGCCGATGCCAAGCTCGCCGGCTCGATCCTCACCTCGCCGGACGACTACACCTACACCCGCGGCAAGCTCGAGGACGACCAGTACCTCGACATCCTCACCGTCTCCCCGGACATCACGGTGACCGGCATCGTCGTCAAGGGCGGCAGCGCCTACAACGTCTACGAACCCGGCAAGCTCGGCCTGCCGGACAGTCCACCGTGGATGGACCTGCGGGCCCCGGTGACCGGCCAGAACGCCAACATCCCGCAGCTGAGCCACTGGTTCGTCTGCGGCACCGAGAACACGACCACCACCACCACGACGACCGCGCCCAGCACGCCGGCGACCGGGACCACCACCGCGACCACGACCGCGTCCCCGGGCACGTCCCGTCGAGCGCCGTGAGCACGACGCCGGAGTCCAGCGCGGGCACCACCAGCAGCTCCGCGGCCGGCGGCGGCGCCGTCGCGACCACCAGTGGCGGCCCGAAGGCGACCACGCAGAACGCCGAGGAACTGGCCTACACCGGGTTCGACGGCGGCTGGCTGATCGCACTCGGCGCGGCGCTGGTCCTCGGCGGCGCGGCGCTGCTGTTCGTGGTCCGCGCCCGCCGGAAGGCCTGATCCACCCGCCCGGCGGACCGGTCACCTCCGGTCCGCCGGGCGGTCAGCCGACGCCCGCCGTCCGCGCCCACTCCGCGATCTGCGTGCGGTTGGCCAGGTTCAGCTTGTTCAGGATGCTGCGCACGTGGCTCTCCACCGTCCGCTCCGAGAGCACCAGCCGCTCGGCGATGGCCCGGTTGGACAGCGCCGCCGCCAGCAGGCCGGCGATCTCCCGTTCCCGCGCGGTCAGCGGATCGGCCGCCCGCAGGCGGTCCAGCAGCTCCGACGCGCGCCGCACGGCGCCGGGCATCCGCAGGCGCCGCGCTTCCGACAGCGCGGCCCGCGCGAGCGGTGTGTCGCCGGTCAGTCCGGCCAGCGCGAGCCGGTTCAGCACGACGTACGGGCGCGCGCCGGTGCGGGTGTCGATCGCGATGGCCTCGGCGAACCAGCGCCGCGCGTCCTCGTCCCGGCCCAGCACCGCCGCGGCACGCGCCCGCCACGCCACGAACGTGTCCGAGCAGAACACCCCGGCCCCGCCGGAGACCACCGGCGGCAGCGTGGCGAGGTGGTCGGCCACCAGCCCGGCGATCTCGCGGTCGCCGAACTCGTCCGCGAGCAACAGCAGGTGGAACGCGGTCGCCGGGTTCTGGGCGAGGAACGCGGTGTCGACCTTCGGCCGGACCGACTCGTAGCGGGCGGCCGCTTCCGCCCGCCGCCCGAGCACGAGCGCCACCACCGGTCCCGACACGACGGCGATCGCGAGCGCCGGGGTCTGGTCCAGCGCCAAGTCGGCGCCGTCGGGGATCTCGCCCGGGTCGCCGGTGACCGTGGCCAGCTGCTGGCGGAACGCGAAGGACAACCCGGCCGCGGTCTCGTCCTCGGCGAGCTCGGCGGTGGCGACCTCGGTGGCCAGCTCGTCCAGCTCCCTGGCCGCCGCGAACGACCCGCGGTAGGCCAGGACCGACGCGCGCAGCCGCAGCTCGTGCCAGCGCACCAGCGGCAGCCGGGTGGCGCGCGCCAGCTCGGAGATCGCGGCCAGCTCGACGTCGACGGCGGTCATCGTGCCGACCTCGAAGGCCGCGTCCAGCCGCCACTTGTGCCCCCACAACGCCAGCAGCGGCTGGCCGGTCCGGGCGGCGAGGTCGATGGCCAGTGTGGCGAGCCGGAGCCGTTCCGGCAGCGGCAGCTCGATCGGCCACACCTTGAACCGCGCCCGCACCGCGTCCACGAGCGCCTCAGGGTCGCCGCTGGACTCGGCGAGCGCGAGCGCCTCGTCGGCGAGCCGGGCGGCTTCCGCGGTGCTCCCGGTCTCGGCCGCCAGTGACGCGCACTGGGCCAGCAGCCGGGACCGCAGTGCGGGATCGTGCACGACGCCGAGCGCGGTCGTGGCGAGCTCGGCCAGGCCCGGCACCAGATCCGGGGCGGCGATGTCCCGCACGACCAGTGCCGCCGCGGCCGCGAGGTCGGGACGGCCGCGCGCGGCCTCCCGGGCGTGCTCGAAGGCCTGCCGGAAGCGGCCGGCGCGGTACTCGGCGGTGGCGAGCTCGATCAGCAGCTCGGGCAGGCGCGGCAACTCGCCCGCCCGGCGCAGCGCGTCGTGCGCGAAGCCCAGGAACCGGGCCGCTTCGGCGAAGGCGAGCGAGCGGGTCGCCTCCGCGGCCGCTCGCCGGGGCCAGTCCGCGGCGCGCGACAGTGTGGGTGTGTCGGCGGCGGACCGCAGCCAGTGCCCGGCGACCACCCCGGCCAGCGCCGGATCCCGCCGCGCCCGGTCTTCCAGCGCCCGCGCGGCGCGGGCGTGCAGGGACTCGCGGACGCTGGGCTCGAGGCCGGCGTAGATCCCGTCCCGCACGACGGCGTGCGCGAAGCGGCGCAGCCCCGCTCCTGCCGGCACCAGCACCCCGGCCCGCACGGCGGGATCGAGCCAGCGGGCCACATCGTCCACTCCGGACACTTCGGCGAGGACGGCGCTGTCGACCTCCTCGCCGAGCACGGCGGCGATCTCCAGCAGTTCCCGCGTCTGCGACGGAAGCGCCGCGACCGTCGTGCGCACGAGGTGGCCGAGCGGAACGCCGTCGCCGGACCGCGCGATCGCCCGCAGGTACAGCGGGTTGCCGCCGGATCGCCGCAACGCGTGCCGGGCGTCGAGGCCGCAACCGTGGTGGGCCAGGAACTCGCGCACCTCCGCTTCGGACAGCGGCGGCAGGGTGATGCCGTGCGCGCCGGGACGGCCGAGGAGGTCCGGCAGCGCCGCGTCGAGCCGCCCCGGCTCGGTGTCGCGGTAGGTCGCGAGCACGGCGAGCCGGGACCGGTGCAGCTCGCCGGCCAGGTGCCGCAGCAGCCGCAGCGACGTTTCGTCCGCCCAGTGCAGGTCCTCCAGCACGAGCACCAGGCCGTCCGGCTCGGCGGCGGCCACCAGCGCGTCGGTGGCCGCCGCCGCGAAGCGGAACCGCGCGGCGGCCAGGTCGCCCACCTGGTCCGGTTCCGGCACGTCCAGCCCGGCCAGGACGCGGCGCCACGGCCACAGCGGCGGCGCGCCCGGATCGTCGACACACCGGCCCCACCGCACCGGCGCCGGGCCGCCCGCGGTGGCTTCCTCGCAGAGCCGGGTCTTGCCGATGCCTGCCGGGCCCGCGACGAGCAGCAGTCCGCCCGCGCCCGCGGCGGCGTCGCCGAGCAGGCGCGCGACCTCGCCCCGCGCCGCGGCGCGGCCGACGAACGGCTCGGTGCCCACGCCAGGAGTATCGCCCGCGCGGCCCGCTCCGTGACGGGATTCAGTGCCGCGCATCCGTGCCGGCACTGATGTGGCGGCCCCGCCGCCGGGCGGACAGTCGTGCGGTCACCACAGCGGGAAGGAGAACCCGATGTACGCCACCGTTCACCAGTTCCGGCGCTCGTCCGGCGACGGAGACGAGGACCGGGGCACGTCCCGGCCCGGCTCCCTCGGCGGCTGCGTGCTCGCCGAGATCGCCGGCGCGGCCGGCGCCGAGATCACCTTCTGGCCGGACCGCGACAGCGCTGCCGCGGGCGGCGGTTCGGCGGTCTACCAGGTCGAGTTCACCGGCACCGCGCCGGGCGAACCGCGGTTCGCGCAGGTCACCTGGTTCGCCGGGCCGCGCAGGCAGGAGGTCTCCGACGCCGGGGCGCGCGCGGGGCGCGACCGGATCTGGCCCGCCGTCCGCGAGGTGCCGGGAGCAGGCAACTGCTACGCGCTGGTGGGGGAGGACAACGCCTGCCTGGTGTTGGGTTTCGCCGACAGCGTCGAGGCGATCGAGGCGGCGCAGCGGGCCGTGATGACGACCGAGCTGCTGCCCGGCGAGGACGAGGCCCTGCTCCCCGGCCCGGACCGCGTCGACGTGCACCGCGTGCTCCACGCGGACCTGCCCGCGCCGGTGGGTGATCCCCGATGACCGCCGTGCGCAGCGGGAACTGGACCGTCGTCGCCGCGGGCACCACCGCGCGGTTCGCCGTCCGGAACCTCGGGTTCAATCGGGTCATCGGCACCATCCCGGTGCGGGGCGGCTCGGTGCAGGGCACGGCCGTGCGGGCCGAGCTCGACCTCGCGGGGCTGGAGACCGGCCACGCGAAACGGGACGCCGACCTGCGCAAGCCGAGCCTGCTCGACAGCGCGGCCCGGCCGGTGCTGCGGTTCACCGGCACCGCCGCCGACGCCGGGCGTGTCGACGGCGCGCTGGAGCTCCGGGGCGCCACCTGCCCGATCACGCTGACGGTCCAGCCGGCCCCGGACGACCGCCCGGAGGCCCCGCACCTGATCGCGACCGGCGTCCTCGACCGGGCCCCGCTGAGGATGCGCGTCCCGCGTTTCGTGATCGGCCGTCACATCGAGATCACCGTGGACGCCCGCCTGGCGCCCGGTTGACCACGGTTCATCCCCGGCGGGTGGTGCGTGCGGCCGCGGGCGGGCGGATCGTGGACCGCGTGGGATCGCGGGCACTGGCCGGCCGGGACGGCCGCCGTGCGGTCCACGCCGCGGATCTGCGGATCCGGGCGTGGGCCGCCGGCCGCGAGGCCTGCCTGGCCGAGGCGGTGGAGGCGATGGTCCGCAGCTTCCTGGGCCGGGTGCCGCGGCCGTCGTCCGACGTGCGGTTCAGCGTGTCCGGCGGCAGCGACACCGACCTGCTCCGCGCCCTGCTCACCAGGGCGATCGACTGCATCCGCGTGCTGAACCGCATCCCGGTGTCCGTCACGGTCGTCCGCACGGCCACCGGGTTGTCGGTCGAATGCGCGACGGTGGACGCGGGCGCGATCCTGCCGTGCGGCGCGCTCCCGAAGCGCGTGTCCGCGACGGGGTTGCGCTGCGAGCCGGCGGGTGACGGGCGGTGGCTGGCCACCGCGCTGATCGACGTCTGAATTCAGGGCGCGGGCGCGGTGCCGCCGAGGTGGGCGGGCAGCCACCACAGGTCGTCGGGGCCCGCGGGCTTGTCCGGGTACTCCGCCTGCGCCTTGTCGAGCAGCAGGCTCATCCGGTCGCGCAGCTCGCGGGTGACCGCGTCGGCGTCGTGGTCCGGGCCGGGGCGCAGCGGCTCGCCCATCAGGATCGAGACGGGCACGTGCCGCTGCGTCAGGTTGCGCGGCCTGCCCTTCGTCCACAGGCGCTGCGAGCCCCACACCGCCATCGGGATCAGCGGCACCCCGGCTTGCGCCGCCATGCGTGCCGCGCCCGACTTGACCTCCTCGACGGTGAACGACGGGCTGATCGTGGCCTCCGGGAAGACGCCGACGACCTCTCCGTCGCGCAGCCGGGCGACCGCCTCGTCGTAGGCGCCGCGGCCTGCCTTGCGGTCGACCGGGATGTGGCGCATTCCGCGCATCAGCGGCCCGGAGATCCGGAGGTCAAGACCTCTTTCTTGGCCATGAAGCGCACCAGCCGCTTCGCGGGCTGCGCGCCCAGCCCGCAGAAGACGAAGTCCAGGTAGGAGACGTGGTTGCAGGCGATGACCGCGCCGCCGCGGGCCGGCACGTGCTCGCTGCCCTCGACCCGCAGCTTCAGGTCGAGGACCCGGAACATGGTCTTGGCGAACAGGACGACGGGCGGGTACACGAGCTCTGCCATCCCGTCAGGTTACGGGACCGTAGGTTACTTTCGCGTAGGGTGCGGATGTGACGTTCGTCCGGTTCTCCGGTCGGAAGGTGACGCGGCCGGCCAGGGCGTCGAACAGGTCCGGCAGCGGTCATCGCGGCGATCGTGTCCGGCCGACGCCGTGCTCGCCGGCGTTCCCCGCAGTTCCACGGCTCCGGTCAGGAAGAAGTTGCGCCACGTCGCTCTCCGCGGGCGCCTCGGTGCCGGGGGTGACCTGGACGACCACGCGCACGAGGAGCGGGTCGATGACGATCACCCCGGCTCCGCCGTCGTCCGCGATTACCCGGGGATCCGTCAGCGCTCCCAGGAAAATCCGTGTGGCGCAGGGCCCTCCGCGGCCGTCACCGCTGGAGCCGGCGTGCCTCGCCGCCGTGGACGACCACCGCCCAGATGACCACCACGTCGAGCGCGATGACGAGCGTGGCCCACACCGGGTACGCCGACAGGAACGCCAGCTGGGCGACCGCGTTCACCGTGGCCAGGACGACCGCCGTGACACGGGCCCACGCGGCGCCGGTGAACAGCCCGATGCCGGCGGCGACGGCGAGCGCCCCGACGATCAGGTGCACCCAGCCCCAGCCGGTCAGGTCGAACACCAGCGTGCCCGCGGCCCCGACGAGGTAGTACTCGTCGTTGAACAGGGCGACCAGCCCCTCGATGACGTTGAAGATCCCGAGCAGCACCATCATCGCGCCGCCGAACCACACCCAGCCCATCCAGGCCGAGCGTGACTCGTACGGGGCGGGCGCCGGTTCCGGGGGACGGGTGCCGCCCAGCGGCTCGACGTGGGGCTGCGCATGCTGCTGAGTCATGGGTTCCTCCTGCTGGAGCGGATCAGTCGGTGAGCCGCATCTCCCGCCCGTGCGCGATGAGCGCGTAGATCACGAAGACGTCGAGCGTGATGACGATGAGCGACCAGACCGGGTACGCGGGCACGAAGGCGAGGTGGATGATCGCGCTCGCGCCGGCCAGGATCGCGCCGAGGTACTGCGCGACGCGGTTGCCGGCCAGGACGCCGCAGCCGATGACGACGGCGGTGACCCCGAGCCCGAAGTGCACCCAGCCCCACACGTCGTAGGAGACCTCGACGACGAGACCCGACGAGGGCACCGCGAAGTAGTCCTCGTCGAACACCGCGACGAGGCCCTCCACCGCGTGGAAGAGGCCGAGCAGGACCAGCATGATCCCGCCGAAGGAGACCCACCCGGTCCAGCCCGTGGCCGTCCGGGCTGGGGTGGAAGAGGTGTAGCTGTCGGTCATGTCGCGCCTCCCGCGGAAGCCGGGGTCCGGACGTTCCACGGTGCACCGCCGCCCGCGCGGACGCCTCATTCCCCGCGGGTGATGGCACCGGGCCGCGCGCCGCGCACAGTCCCCCGCGTCGAAACCCGAACCGGGTGAACAGGAGGACGGTATGGGCACGTTGAGCGTGTGGAAGTTCGAGTCGCCGCACGGGGCCGAGAACGCACTCGGGCTGCTGACCAGGCTGCAGAAGGAACAGCTGATCAGGATCCAGGACGCGGCGTACGTCAGCTGGCCCGAAGGGCGGAAGAGGCCGAAGACCAAGGAACTGGGCAAGCTGACCGGTGCGGGCGCGCTCGGCGGCAGTTTCTGGGGCTTCCTGTTCGGGCTGATCTTCTTCATCCCGTTGCTGGGAATGGCGGTGGGCGCCGCGATGGGCGCGCTGGCCGGGTCGATGCGGCACGGCGGCATCGACGAGGACTTCATCCGCGAGGTGCAGCGCCAGGTGACGCCCGGGACGTCGGCGCTGTTCGTCGTCACCAGCGAGGTCGTGGCCGACCGGGTGCTCGAACCGTTCAAGGAGACCGGCGCGACCGTGATCACCACCAACCTCTCCGCCGAGCAGGAGACCCGGTTGCGCGAGGCCTTCGCCGAGTCGGAGGAGGCGCAGCGGGTGTGACCGTCAGGTGGTCCGGCCGGAGAGCACCCGGAACAGTGCCGCGACCACGGCCCGCGTCCCCGGTGGCAGCAGCGCCGCCGGGGACGCTCCGGGCGCGTCGCGCGGCACCCGCACCCGCAGCGCGCCCGGCAGGATCCGGAACCGCAGCGGCGGCGCCAGCCGCGCCGCCTCACCGTCGACGCCCGCCTCGACCGCGGGCAGTCCCGACTCCACCACGAACTCCGGCGCCGACCACGACCGGTACCCGGGGAACCGGGAGATCCGGCCCGCCATCTCCGCCGAGACCAGCCGCGGCACCTCGGCCGCGCGGTTCACCGTCACGGTGACCACGCCGAGCGATCCGCGGTCCAGGCGTTCCCGCGTGCCGAACCCGCTCAGGTGCTCCAGCCGGTAGGGGCCGTTGGACACCAGCACCACGTCGGCCGATTCGCTGCGGGAACCGTCCGGCAGGCCGAACCGGAGGTCCGGCCGCGGCGCGTCCGGGCCGAGCAGGCCGGGCAGCTGCCGGGCGACCGTCGCCGCCTTGGCGTCGCGGTAGTCGGGCGACTGGACGACCGAGGCGTAGACGCCGAGCGAGACGTTGTTGACGAACACCCGCCCGTTGAGCTCGGCCAGGTCGATGCGGCGTTCCAGCGCGTCGCCGAACGCGGCCAGCGCCGCGGGCACGTCCTCCCGGTCCAGTCCCAGGTCGAGCGCGAGGTGGTTGCGGGTGCCCGCCGGGACGCAGACGAACGCCAGTCCGTGCCGCCGGGCCACGTCGGCGACCAGCGCCTGCGACCCGTCGCCGCCTGCCATGCCGAGCACGTCCGCGCCGCCGTCGGCCGCCTGTTCGGCCAGTGCCCGCAGGTCGTCGCCGGGGCGCAGCTCGACCGGCTCCACCCCGAGCGCGCGGGCCCGCTCCGCCAGCCCGAACCGGGCCGCCTTCCCGCCGCCCGACCGCGGGTTCAGGATCAGCACCCCGTGCCGGGCCGGGCCGACGCGCTTGCCGTCGGCGGACGGCGGGTGCCCGAGCGCGGCCCGCGTCGCCGCCCCGGACAGCGCGACCAGCACGACCACCACGAGGAACCACAGGTAGGCGCGCAGATCCGGGAGGGCCACCGTGGCGGCCAGCGCGAGCACCGCCACCGCGGCGGACAGGACGCGCCGCGGTCCCCGCCGCACCAGCGCCGCCCACGCGGCCGCCACGGCAACCCCCACGAGTACCGCCGCGACCACGAGCTCGAGCGGGTCCCGCAACAGCACCAGGACCGTGACGGCGAGCGCCGCGGCGCCCGCGAGCAGAGCGGCGAGCGCGAACCCGCGCCGCGCCGCGGGGACGCGAACCGCACGACCGGTCATCGCCACACACCGCCTCCCGCTGCCGGGCCACCACTGTGACCGCGGGGCCCGGGACCGGCCTCACCCGGGCCGGAGGAGGCGTTCCGCGGCGCCGGCGCGGACCGTGCCGGGATGACACGCACCACGACACGCACGATGCCCCTGGCGGCCGTGGACGGCGCCGGCCTGACCCGCGCCGAGCGGGCCGGACGCGGAAAGGCCGCGCGGACGCGGGTTCCGCGGTCCCGGCACGCCGCCTGGACCCGTGACGGGCCCGGGCCGCTGGAACTTCTCGCCGGCCAGGACGCCTCCCGCGTGCCCGAGCTGGTGCCCATCCGCTACGGGCGGATGGCGGTCACGCCGTTCACCTACTTCCGCGGCGCCGCGCTGCCGATGGCCGCCGACCTGGCCGGCACGCCGGTCACCGGGTTCACCGTGCAGGCCTGCGGTGACGCCCACCTGATGAACTTCGGTCTCTACGCTTCGCCGGAACGGCGTCTGGTCTTCGACATCAACGACTTCGACGAGACGCTGCCGGGGCCGTGGGAGTGGGACGTCAAGCGGCTGGCGGCGAGCGTCGAGGTCGCCGGGCGGGACAACGGCCACACCGGCGGGCAGCGGACGACCGCCGTGCTCGCGGTGGTCGGCGAGTACCGGCGCGCGCTGCGCGAGTTCGCCGCGAGCACCGCGCTGGAGGTCTGGTACGCCCACGCCGACGTGGAGACCGTGCGCGAGGTGTACGCCGGCGAGCTCTCGGCCGGGCGGCGGCGGCGCCTGGACCGGACCGTGGCCAAGGCCCGCAGCTCCGGCCACAGCGGCTCGTTGCGGCGGTTCGCCGCGG
Source organism: Amycolatopsis sp. NPDC006131 (assembly GCF_040614175.1). Lineage (NCBI taxonomy): Bacteria > Bacillati > Actinomycetota > Actinomycetes > Pseudonocardiales > Pseudonocardiaceae > Amycolatopsis > Amycolatopsis sp. NPDC006131. The sequence continues at coordinate 34,974 of NZ_JBEXTX010000045.1, read as the reverse complement.
TCGACGGCGGGCGGCTGCGGATCGTCCCGGACGAGCCGCGCGTCATCCCGCTGGACCGCGTCGCGGGCGACGGGGTGGACCCGGCCGAGACGGCGGAGCGGCTGGACGCGATCCTGCAGGCGTACCGGCGCTCGCTGGAGCCGGAACGGCGCGCGCTGCTGGACCGCTACGCGGTCGCCGACATGGCGCTCAAGGTCGTGGGCGTCGGCAGCGTCGGCACCCGCTGCTGGATGATCCTGCTGCTCGGCAACGACGAGCACGACCCGCTGTTCCTGCAGGCCAAGGAGGCAGGAGAATCGGTGCTGGAGCGGTTCACCGGGCCGAGCCGGTTCGCCAACGCCGGGCAGCGCGTCGTGGTCGGCCAGCGCCTGATGCAGACGGTGAGCGACATCTTCCTCGGCTGGGTGCGAGTGCGCGGGTTCGACGACCGCAGCCGCGACTTCTACCTGCGCCAGCTGCGGGACTGGAAGGGGTCGGCGGCCGTGTCGGGCATGCGGCCCGAGGGGCTCGCCGCCTACGCGCGGTTGTGCGGCTGGACCCTGGCCAGGGCGCACGCGCGGTCCGGCGATTGCGTGGCGATCGCCGCCTACCTGGGATCGTCTCCGGTGTTCGACCACGCGGTCCGGGACTTCGCCACCACGGCCGCCGACCAGAACGAGCGCGACCACGGTGCGCTGCGCGCGGCGATCGACGAGGGGCGCATCACCACCCGGGACGGGTGAGGCCGGCGCGGGCGGTCCGCGGCACGATCCCGGCATGGTGGCAGCGGAGGGCCCACGGCCGGGTCCGGCCGCCGCGGATCTGGTGCTCGGCGGCGGCGCACTGGCCGTCACCGCGCTGCGAAGCCTGGCGCGCACGGCCCTCGCGCCCGTGCGGCCGGTGCTCGCGCCGGTCGTGCGGACCGGGAACTGGCCGGCCCCGCTGCGCGAGCTGGCCGAAGACGGGCAGCGGCGGCGGCAGGAGGCGGTGGCGCACGGTGTGCGCCTGTTCCGCCGGGTCGCGCCCGCCGTGGTGGTGACCGTGCTCGACGAACTGGACCTGGCCGGGATCGTGCGCGGCGTGATCGAGGAGATCGACCTGCCGGAGATCATCCGGACCTCGACCGGGTCGGTCGCGAACGAGTCGGTGCGTGACGCGCGGATCCAGGCGATGGCCGCGGACGACGCGGTGGCCCGATGGGCGGGGCGGATCTTCGCCGCACGGCGGCGGCCGCTCCCGGCCGGGCATGACGCCGCGACCTGACGGTGGGCCGGGTGCGGCCTGGTTCGCCGCGCTGCCCGCACCCGCGCGCGCCCACCAGGGCAGGCCCGCCGGACTGGTCAGCCGCACCCTCGCCGCGGTCGTGGACTGCGTGGTGCTGGGCGTGGTGCTCGCCGGCCTCTACCTCGGGTGGGCGGTGGTCGAGTACTCGCTCGACCCGGTGCGGTTCACCTTCCCCGCGCCGGCCAGGCTCGTGACGTTCGCCGTGGCCGCCGGGATCGCGGTGCTCTACCTCGCCGTGTGCTGGACCGCGACCGGCCGCAGCGTCGGCGACCAGCTGCTCGCGCTGCGCGTGGTGGACCACCGCGGCCGTCCGCCCCGCCCGGTGCGGGCGCTGGCGCGGGCGCTCGGGTGCGTGTTCGTCCCGGTCGGCCTGCTGTGGGTGGTGGCCGGTGGCCGCCGCCGGTCGCTGCAGGACCTGCTGCTGCGCACGTCGGTCGTCTACGACTGGAACCCCCGGCTCCGGCCGGTCTCACCCGGAACGAGTGACGCCGGGGACAGCGCGGCGTAGTCATCGTGGCGGGGTTTCCGGACGAGGGGAGGCGATCGTGGTGGATGCTCGCGTGCGGTCCGCGGGCGTGGCGCTGGGCGCCGCGGCCGTCCTGTGCGCGGTCGCCTGCGGTGGGGAGGGCGGCTCGGCGACGTCCACCACCACCGCCACCACCGGCGGCAGCCCCGCGACGAGCGCCACGAGCCGTCCCGAGTGCGCAGCCCTCGTGTCCACCGGGCAGGCGCTCGTCGAGACGGTCACCCAGTTCGTCAACGGGCAGGCCACCGGCGAGCAGGTGCGCGTGGCGGCCGAGCAGCTGGCCGCGTCGGTCGAGATCGTGCGCGCCGTCGTCGGCGCGGACACCGCCGCCCGGCTGGACGAGGCGAAGGCCGCGCTGGAGCGCCTGCGGTCCGCGCTGACGGCGCAGCCGCCGGACCTGCCGCAGGTGCGGGCCGCGGCGAACGACGCGCTCGCGGCCCTGCGCGAGGCCGTCACCCTGTGCCAGGCGAGCCCGCCGTCCGGTTGATCACCTCGTCGCCGCGGGGCTGGTCCAGGAACTGCAGCACGCCGAGGGCGAACACCAGCACCAGTGCGATCACCAGCACCGTGAGCCCGCTGGGGCTGCTCAGCGAGACGAAGACCAGCACGGCGACGCCGAGCAGGCCGAACCGGAGCGCGGTGAGGTGCGCGTGCACCCACGGGCCGACCGGGCCGGTGCGCAATCCGGCCTTGGCCCCGCCGCGGCGCAGCCAGCCGATCGCCTTCCCCGCGCCCCGGCGGACGCCCACCGCTGTGGCCGACGGCCCGGCCAGGAACGCGCCCAGCGCGACCACCAGGCCGATGGCGAACACCAGCCGCAGGCCGTCGCGCAGGAACCGGACGATCAGGTCGTAGGAGACCCCGGCGGCCACGGTCGCGCGCGGCGGCACCGCGCCGACCAGCACGCCCCGGGTGATCAGCAGCGCCGCGGCGATCACCAGCATCCCCAGCGACACACCGAGGCCGGCGCCGATCAGCGCGCGCCGGTGGCGCCGGGCGGCGTAGACGCCCAGGGCGATCAGCGCGAGCGCGACCCACGGCAGCCAGGTGGCCGCCTTGTCCAGCAGCGAGTAGCCGTTCTTCGCCCGTTCCAGGGTGGTGGCGTCGGTGATCGCGATCGTCGGGTGGACGTCGGGGATCCGGCTCGCCACGCCGAACCCGGACTGCACCAGCTGGTTCTTCGCCTCGGCGATGAAAGGCGCGAGGTCCAGCCGCACCTCGCCGTCGGACACCACTACCGCCTCGCTCCGGCCGGACAGCACCGCGTTCATCTGCTCGCTGGCCGTGCGCAGCGAGCGGTCCCACAGTTCGGCGACGCGGGGGCCGGACACGATCGCCGCGACCCGGTCGCGCACGAACCCGCGCAGGCTCGACTCCAGCGGCCCGGCGAGCCCCTGCAACCGGTCGGTGACCGCGGGCGGGACGCCCTGGGCGCTGAGCACACCCAGCGCGTCGGAGGTCAGCTCGGGCACGTCGACGTACTCGAACACGGTGGCGGTGACCCGGTCGGTGATGGCGGTCTGCACCGACGGTTCGCGGATGACGGGGCTGGTCGTTTCGACGAAGCGGTCGGTGTCGGCCACCTGGTTGTGCACCCAGACGGTCAGCAGGGCGACCGGCATCAGCAGGCACCCCAGCGTCAGGATCACGCCCGCGGCCAGCGAACGCCACCGGATCCGCCGTCTCGGCGTGCGCTCGCGCAGCGTGGCGACTTCCGCGCGCAACCGGTCCAGTTCCGCGCGCTCGCCGTCGGTCAGCGGCGTGGCACGGCTCGAGGTGTCAGTCATCACCGGTCTCCGTTCTGGGCAGCTCGGGGATCCGGTGCACCGACACGATCTGCAGGCCGAAGTCCTCCAGCAGCAACAGCAGCCCGTGCAGGTGCGCCTGGTCGGAGACCGCGCCGTAGATGATGGTCTCCGGCGGAGCGGGGACGACGCGCACCTCGCTGAACTCGCCCACCGCCTGCCGCAGCTGCGGTGAGCACCGCCCGTGGACACGGAACTCGTAGTTCATCTCCGGCACGACTCCGCCTCCTCGAGCAGGTGGGGGCGACGGCATCCGGCCGCTGCCCGGCAGCGCCACACTCCGTGCCGGGCGGGCCGCTTTCCTCGCCTGCCCTGGGTGAGATGCCACTGGCCGCTGGAAACGGCCGCGCCGGGTGTCCACACTGGGAGCCGGCGAGAGGGAGTGTGATGCGGGACCCGGGGAGCGGGGAGGATCGCGGGCGCGTGCCGAGGAGCAAGATCACGGCGCCCGATCTGCCCGCGCACTTCGTCTCCCGTCCCCGGTTGCTGACGCTGCTCGACCGAGCCGCCGCTCCGGTCACCGTCGTCCGCGCGCCCGCCGGGGCCGGCAAGACCCTGCTGCTCGCCGAATGGGCGCGCAGCCGCGGGGCCGGCCCGGCGGCGATGGTGTCGCTGGATCCGGACGACCGCGACGACCACCGGTTCTGGTCGGCGGTCCTCGACGCGTTCGCCGCGGGACCGGGGATCCCGCCCGGCAGCCCGTTGCGCACGCTGAGCGTGCCCCGCGACCCCGCCGCCGACCCGGGTTTCCTCGCCGAGGTCCTCGACGCGCTGGACGTCCTGCCCCGGCGGGCGCTGCTGATCCTGGACGACGTGGAGGCGCTCGCCGGCGCGGGGCAGCGGACCGCGCTGGACGCGCTGGTGCGGCACCAGCCGGCCGGCCTGCGGCTGGTGCTGTCCGGGCGGCGCGAACCCCCGCTCCCGCTGGCCCGCCTGCGGCTGTCGGACCAGCTGTTCGAGATCGGCCCCGATGACCTGCGGTTCACCCCGGCCGAGACGCGGGCGTTGTTCGCCGTGAGCGGCGGTGACGTCCCGGCGCGGGTTCTGGGCAGGCTGGACGAGGAGGCCGAGGGCTGGGCGGTCGCGCTGCGGCTGGCCGCCGCCGCGGCCGTGCGCGAGGGCGGTCTCGACGAGTTCTTCGCCGGGCACGACCGGGCGCTGGAGGAGTACCTGGACCAGGAGGTGCTGGCCGGGTTCGACGAGGCCGTGCGGGAGTTCCTGCGGCTGATCAGCGTGTGCGCGGACACCTCGCCCGCGCTGGCCGCCGCCCTGGCCGGCCGGTCCGACGCCGCGGCCGTGCTGCACGACCTCGCCGGGGCCGGTGTCGTCGTGCGGGAAACGGGCGCGGCGGACGGCTACCGGATCCTGCCGCTGCTGCGCACCTACCTGCTCGCCGATCTCGCGCGGCGCGACCCGGATCGGCTGGCGGGCCAGCACCGGCTCGCCGCGGCGTGGTTCGAGGGCCGGGGTGACGCCGCGCAAGCGCTGCTGCACTCCGCCCGCGCCCCCGACGCCGCTCGCACGGCCGCCCTGCTGCGGACGGACGCGGTGCCGCTCTTCCTCGCCGGCGAGCACACCGTGCTGCGGGAGGCGCTCGGGGTGCTCGGCGAAACGCCGGTGGCGCGGGAGCCGCGGCTGGCGTTGCTCGCGGCGGCGCTCAGCCTCGAGACCGGTGAGACCGGCACGGCCGAGCTGCACCTGCGCCACGCGGAGGACGCGTGGCCGGCGGAGCCGCAGCCGGAACTCGTGGTGCTCCGGCAGCTCGCCCGCTCCCGCCAGGCCCAGCTGGACGGCGACCTGGCCGAAATGGCGAGCGCCGCGCGCGAGGTGGACCCGGAGCTCGCCCGCGACACGGATCTGGAGGCGCTGGCCGGGCTGCAACGCGAAACGGAGGTGCTGCTGACCGGCGAGCGCCGCGGCGCGCGGGACCACGTCGACGCGGTGGCGAACCGGGCCGGGGCGACCGGCCAGCGCCACGTCGAGGCCCGCGCGCTGACGATGCTCGGTGAACTCGCCGTCCTGGACGGGGATTTCCCGGCGGTGGACCGGATCGGCGAACGTCTCGACTCGGTGGCGGCCAGCGCCCGGGGCACGATCGAAGGCGCGACCACCGGCGTGGTCCGCGCGTACCGCGCCCTGCTGCGGGCCGAGCCCGAGGAGTGCGTGCGGCTCGTCGTGCAGACCACCCGCGCCGTCGACGGCATGGCCGCGCGGATCGGGGGGAACCTGGAGGTGGCCGCGGAGATGCTCGGCGGCGCCGCGCAGTTCGACACCGGCGACTGGTTGGGCGGCCTGCGGCGGATGCGCCGGGTGCGCCTCGGCCTCGGCGACCGCGCGCTGCAACCGGAGTACGCCGCGGTCTCGGGTGTCCTCGAGCACCGGGCGGCGCTGCTGGCCGGCGCGGCCGACCACGCCCGCGAAGTCGTGGCGTGGTGCCTGAACGAGTTCGGGCGGACCGCCGAGCTCCTGCTGATGCGAGCGCGCGCGCAGATCGCGCTGGGCAGGCACGGGCCCGCCGCCAAGGCACTGCAACCCGTCGTCGACGGCAGCGTCACCGCCGTGCTGCCGTGGTCGGCCATCGAGGCGCGCCTGTTGCGCACCCGGATCGTCCTGCACCACGGCGACCTCGACACCGCGCGGCGGCTGGTGGCCGAGGCCCTGGCCGACGCGGAACGCCTCGACGTCTGGCGGCCCTACGTGTTCGCGCCGGAGGAGGTGATCTCCGTGCTGATCGGACTGCTCGGCAGGCTCGGCGGGCGGGAGGGCTTCGCCGCGAAACTCCTGGAACGCAGGCGGCACCTGGGCGGCAGCGCGATGCCCGAGCCGCTCACCGAACGCGAGCGCAGCGTGCTGCGGCTGCTGCCCACGCTGCGGTCCGTCGAGGAGATCGCCAACGACCTGACCGTGTCGCCGAACACGGTGAAGACCCACGTGCGCGGGATCTACGCGAAACTGGGCGTGCACCGGCGGCGGGACGCCGTCGCGGTGGCGATCGCGCGCGGACTGCTCGACGTGCACGGCGCGGAACCGGGGGAATGACGACCCTGTCCGGTGAGGACCCTTGGCCCTACCCCGGACACACCGTCCGCCCATAGTTTCTCCAGTCATGCATGAAAAGGCGGCGAATCCCGCCGGCGGGCGGCGGTGGGGTGTCCCGCACACGAAGGTCGTGCCACCGCGGTTGCCGGGAAATTTCGTGCGCCGGCCGGGGTTGTGCGAAAAGCTCGCCCACGCGGTGGCCACCAGCCCGGTCACGCTCGTCTGCGCGCCCGCTGGGTGCGGGAAGACGCTGCTGCTGGCCGAATGGATGTCCACACTGGCGCGGGACGCGGTGTGGGTTTCGCTCGACCACGACGACGACACCGCGCAGCACTTCCTGACTTCGCTGCGGTTCGCCATCACCGAGCACACGCTCGCCACGGTGGAACCCGCGCTGCGGCACCGGTCCGCGCCGCCCGGCGACGCCGCGGTGACGGTCGCCGAACTCCTGCAGGCGATCGAGGCGCTGCCCCACAGGCTCGTCGTGGTGCTGGACAACGTTCAGGAGATCCCCGGCCGGGACGTGCTGCGCGTGCTCGCCGCGGTGATCCGCCACCAGCCCCGCAACCTCCGCCTGGTGCTGGCCGCGCGGTCGGATCCCCTGCTGCCGCTGGCGAAGCTGCGCGTGCAGGGCCGTCTGACGGAATTCCGGGCGGACGCGTTGCGGTTCGGCCCCGCCGAGGCGCGTGAGCTGCTCGACGGGTGTGGTGTCCGGCTCAGCGAAGATCAGTTGCTGCGCCTGGTGAGCCAGACCGACGGCTGGGCCGCCGGGCTGCGCCTGGCCGCCCGCTCGCTGCGCACCACCCAGGACCCGGACCGGTTCGTGCCGTACTTCGCCGGCCACGACCACGCCATGGCCGACTTCCTCACCGGCGAGGTGCTCGCGCACCTGCCTGGCGACTCCCGTGAGATCCTGGCCATGCTGAGCGTGAGCGACCGGGTGACGCCGCGGCTGGCCGCGGCGCTGACCGGGCGCGACGACGTCGGCGGCCTGCTGGCCGGGCTCGAGCGGGAGGGCGTGCTGGTCACCGCGGTCGAGGGCGAGCCGCCGTGGTACCAGCTCCACCCCCTGCTGCGGGCCTACCTGCGGACCGAGCTCACCCGGCACCAGCCGGACCTGGTGACCGTGCTGCACCAGCGGGCCGCGCGGTGGTTCGCCGGCCAGGACCGCCCCCGGGAGGCGCTGTTGCACGCCGAGCAGACCGGCGACGAGCGCGCGGCCGCGGAACTGTTGCACGCCAAGGGAATGGACGTGCTGCTCGACGGCGGGCCCGGGCTCGTGCTGCGTGCGCTGGACGCCGCGGGGAGCCTCGTCGCGCGGGACGCCCGGCTCCTGCTCTTCGCCGCGCTGGCCCACCTCGAGCTCGGCGAGCTGTCCGCGGCCGAGTCGGACATCGCGCGCAGCTCCCGGGTGTGGCCCGAGCGGCCGGACGAGGGGCTCGCCGGGTTCCGGCGGCTCGTGGTGTCCGCGCACGGGCTGGCCTGCGGCCGTGCCCCGGCGCCCGGTGGCGCCGGGGTGTGCCGGTCGGCCGCGGCGGAGGCGTGGGCCCGCCTCGACCACGGTGTCGCGTTGCTCGCGGCGGGCGACCACGGCGGCGCCGCCGGGGAGCTGGCGGCCGCCGACCGGCTCAGCGACGAGCAGGACCTGCACTACCTGGAAGTGCACACGAAGGCCGCGCACGCCCTGCTGGCGGTGGCCGCGGGCGACGACGCCGGGGCCGCGGAGGCGAGCGAGCTCGCCCTCACCCTCGCCGGGCACGGCACTTGGAAGCGCTCGCCCTGGCTGGCGGTGTGCCGAGCGATACTCGGCTTCGCCCGCTTGCTGCGGACCGATCTGCGCGGCGCCCTGGAACTCGCCGCCGGCCTGGACGGCGTCGAGCCGAGCGCGCTGCGCTTCGCGGGCGGGGTCATCGAAGGCGCCGCCCGGTACGACGGCGGCGACCGCGCGGCCGGCCTGAAACTGTTGCAGGACAGCCGGAGCGCCCTCGCCGGCGCGCCGGTGCCGCGACCGCTCGCCGCGATCGCGATGGCGCTGGAGCACCAGTGCGCGCTCGTCCTGGCGCAGGCCCCGCACGCCCGCGACGCCGCCGAGTGGGGCGCGCGCCGCCTCGGCCCGGTGGCGGAAGTGCACCTCACCGTGGCGCGTGCCCGGTTCGCGCGCGGTGACGTGGACGGATCCGTGCGTGCCCTGCGGGCCGCGCGGGAGCCGGGCGTGCCCCGGCTGGTCGCCGGCACGGAAACCGAGCTGGCGCTGCTCGACGCCGCGACCGCCCTGCGGCTCGGCTGCCGCACCAAGGCCAGGGGATCGCTCGAAGAGGCGCTCGTCTCCGCCGTTCCGGCCGGGATCGTCCGTCCGTTCGCCTACGCCGACCCGGAGGTCAAAGTGCTGCTGCTGGACCAGATGGGCGGGTTCGGCGCGGCCGAGACCTTCGCCGCGCGGGTCCGGCGGGTGCTGACCGAGGACGGCGCGGCGACCGCGGCGGTGCTGACGAACCGGGAACTGGTCGTGCTGACGCGCCTGACCTCACCGCAGCCGCTCGACGAGGTGGCTTCGGAACTGCGGGTGTCGGTGAACACGGTGAAGACCCACGTGCGGGCCATCTACGCCAAGCTCGGCGTGAATAACCGGCGGGCGGCCGTGGTCGCGGCGCGTGAGCTAGGCCTCGGCTGAGCGGTGGCCGTGGCGCGGCAGCGTGCCGTGCTCCTCGCGGCGCACCTCCACGCCCCAGCCGAACAGCAGCGCGCCGCCCAGCACCAGCTGCAGCCCGAGGATCCAGACCAGCACGACCAGGCTCGCCGAGGTGTAGGCGAGCACGAGGATGCCGGTGACCAGCGCGAGCGCACCGCAGGCGACGCGCCAGGCGCTGCCGGTCTCGCGTTCCGCCAGCCCGTGCACGATCTGGATCAGGCCGGCGACCACCCAGAACATCCCGAGCAGCAGCGTCAGCGCCGCCAGCGTCGGGAACGGGTACCGCACGAAGACGATGCCCACCAGGATCGACAGCACACCGGCCAGCACGGGCAGCGTGCGCTCCCCGGCGGACCGGTCCCCGGCGGACAGCGCCGAGACGAGCCGGACCACGCCGTCGACGATCGCGGAGATCCCGAAGACCACGGCGATGACCTTCAGCGTGGCCTCCGGCCAGGCGAGGACCACCGCGCCGGCGGCGATGGTCCCGACGCCGATCGCCATGACGGCCCCGGACGAGCCTGCCGCGCCGGCGAGTGAGTGGACGGTCCCGCGTCGCGGGCTGGTGTTCGCGGTCATCGCGCCTCCTCGGTCGTGTCCTGGCGGCAGCGTCCTCCCGCGCGGGAGCGGGGAACTCACCCCGGCCGGGTGATGCCGCACCGGTCACCCGGAGTGACGCTGCCGGGGTGACCACGCGCGGGACGTGCGCATCGAGGCGCGGGCACCACGTGCGGGCGGCGCGCCCGGGGAAGCCGACGGGACGCCGGCCCCGGGGGATGCGCCGCCCGCGGCGCGTGATCCCCGGCGGGTGTCGAGCAACGGAGGCGTCATGACACTGGCACAATCGGAGTACCCGTTCCTGGACCTGATCTGGACCATGCTGGTGTTCTTCGGCTGGGTGATCTGGTTCTGGCTCCTCGTCGTCATCTTCGGCGACCTCTTCCGGCGCTCGGACGTCTCCGGGTGGGGCAAGGCGGGCTGGACCGTGCTCGTGCTGGTGCTGCCCTTCCTCGGGGTGCTGATCTACCTCGTCGCGCAGGGCAGGCACATGGGCGAGCGCAGGCGGGCCGAAGCGGTCGCCGCGCAGAACCAGTTCGACGACTACGTCCGCGACGTCGCCCACGGCGGCGGCGGGAACGGCGCGGCGAGCCAGATCGCCGAGGCCAAGAAACTGCTGGACAGCGGGGCCATCGACGACAGGGAGTACCAGGACCTCAAGGCGAAGGCACTGGCCCGATGAGACCGGCGTCCGGATGACCGGGGCGGTCCGGGATGGCGCCCGGTGTGGGGGAGCGGGTACGGGCGCACCGGGGGCGGTTGTTCGTCCTCGGTGTGCTCCGCCCCTCGCTGACCGTCGCGCTGCTGGTCACCGCGTACTACGTGCTCCCGCTGGGGGACCGGGTGCGCGGCGGCGGCGCGGTGTTCCTGGCGGCCGGACTGCTGGTGGTGACGGCGGTGGTCGTGTGGGAGGTCCGCGCGATCCTGCGGTCGCCGTACCCGCTCCTGCAGGGTGTGCAGGCGCTGGCACTGGTGGTCCCGTTGTTCCTGCTCCTGTTCGCCGGGGCCTACCACAGCATCGAGGAGGTGCGGCCGGGCAGTTTCACCGGCGCCCTCGGCAAGACCGACGCCCTCTACTTCGTGGTGACGGTGTTCGCCACGGTGGGCTTCGGCGACATCACCCCGGTCGCGGAGCCGGCGCGGATCCTGGTCACCGTGCAGATGCTCGGTGACCTGCTCCTGCTTGGCCTCGGCCTGCGGGTGATCCTCACCGCCGTGCGGCACGGCCGCGACCGGACTGAGAAAACCGGAGGAGACGATGACCGAGACCGCGATCTCCGAGCACGGGATGATCGGTGACCTGCACACGGTCGCACTGGTGACGACGGACGGGTCGATCGACTGGTTCTGCTCTCCGCGCTTCGACTCGCCGAGCGTGTTCGGCGCGCTGCTCGACGACGAGCGCGGCGGCCGCTTCCGGGTGCGGCCGGCGGGCGATTTCACCAGCCGCCAGGTGTACTACCCGGACAGCGCGGTGCTGATCACGCGGTTCTTCACCGCGGAAGGGGGCGGCGAAGTCGTCGACTTCATGCCGCCCGCCGGGGAGCACGCGACCGGCAACCACCGGATCGTGCGGCTGATCCGGTGCGTGCGCGGCCGGATGCGGTTCGAGGTCGAGCTGGCGCCGCGGTTCGACTACGGCCGCCGTCCACATCGGACGGAACTGGCCGGTGCGGGCGCGGTGCTCGACGGCGGTTCGACGGTGCTCACCGTCCACCCGGTGCGGGAACCCGGCGACGAGCGGCTCGCCGAAGTCCGGCACGCGGGCCAGGACCTGGAGATGTCGGTCGAGCTGTCCGCCGGGCAGGTCCGCGGCGTCGTGCTCGAAGCGGACGCGGACGGGCCGCCGCGGGAGATCCGGGTGGCGGAGGTCCGGCGGCTGTTCGAGGAGACGACCGCGTTCTGGCAGAACTGGCTCGCCGGTTCGTCCTACCGCGGCCGGTGGCGCGAGGCGGTGGAGCGGTCGGCGATCACGCTGAAGCTGCTCACCTACGCGCCGACCGGCGGGATCGTCGCCGCGCCCACCGCGGGGCTGCCCGAGCAGGTGGGCGGCGAGCGCAACTGGGACTACCGCTACACCTGGGTGCGTGACGCGTCGTTCTCGGTGTCGGCGTTGCTGGGACTGGGGTTCGACGGCGAGGCGGAGCGGTTCGGCCGCTGGCTCGGCGACCGCGTGCGCGAACGGGCGGGCGGGTCGTCCGGGCCGCTGAACATCATGTACCGGGTCGACGGTTCCAGCGATCTCAAGGAGGACGTGCTGGACCACTGGTCGGGGTACCGGGGTTCGCGTCCGGTCCGGATCGGCAACGGCGCCGCCGAACAGCTGCAGCTGGACATCTACGGCGAGGCGATGGACAGCCTGTTCGCCGGCGACCGGGCCGGGCTGCCGATCCCGCACCAGGGCTGGCGGGCCGTGCGCGACGTGCTCGACTGGGTGTGCGCCAACTGGGACCAGCCGGAGGAGGGCATCTGGGAGACCCGTGGCGGGCGGCGCCCGTTCACCTACGGCAGGCTGATGTGCTGGGTCGCGCTGGACCGCGGCATCCGGCTCGCCGCCGAGCACGGCAGGCCTGCCGACCAGCAGCGGTGGGCGGCGGAACGCGACCGCATCTACGAGGAGGTCCACGACCGCGGGTGGCACCCGGGGCGGCGCGCGTTCGTCCAGCATTACGACACCGATGTGCTCGACTCCTCGCTGCTGCGCATGCCGCGGCTGGGGTTCATCGCCGGGCGTGATCCGCAGTGGCTGTCCACACTGGACGCGATGGCGGACGAGCTGGTCACCGACAGCCTGGTCTACCGCTACGACCCGGCCGCCTCGCCGGACGGGCTGCGGGGCTCGGAGGGCACCTTCTCGCTGTGCACCTTCGCCTGGGTGGACGCGCTGGCGCGGGCCGGGCGGGTGCGGGAGGCCCGCGGCGCGTTCGAGAAGATGCTCACCTACGCCAACCACCTCGGCCTGTTCTCCGAGGAGATCGCGCTGACCGGCGAGCAGATCGGGAACTTCCCGCAGGCCTTCACGCACCTCGCGCTGATCGACGCGGCCCTCACCCTGGACGCTGCCCTCGCTTAGCGCGGTGAGCGCCGCGGCCAAGCAGGAGCCCGGCGAGCAGGCCGAGCACGAGGACACCCGCCAGCGCCGCCCACAGCGGCCCGGTGATCGTCGTGGTGAACACGCGGATGTCCACGGTCTGGCGGTTCTGCAGAACGAACGTCAGGCCGAGCGCCACCAGCACCGCCGCGGCGATCAGCTTGACGGGAACCTTCTTGGACGGCGGCGCCTTCGGGGCGCCGTCAGGACGCGCTGTCATCGGAACTCCTCGGCAGTCGGTCCTCCTGCTCGGACAGCAGGAGGTTGAGCACGTGGGCCAGCACGACGAAGCGGGCCATCAGCATGAGCCAGACGAGCACGGCGGCGGCCACCCCGAGCGTCCCGTACAGCTCGGAGGCGCGGGACAACTTGCCCGGCAGGAAGTGGACGGCGACCGCGCGCAGGCCTTCCAGCCCGAGGCCGAGCAGGACGGCCCCGGGCAGGAACGCGCGGTGCGGCCGGGATTGCCCGGCGCGCAGCAACGGCAGCCCCAGCAGGGTGAACACGGCAGCCATCACCAGCGACATCACCGCCGCGGGGATCTGCAGGGCGGATTCCAGGAGTGGCCCGCCGAGGCAGGCCACCACGACCCCGAGCAGGGCGGCGGTGTAGCGGCCAGCCCTGGCCAGTGCGGTGAAGTCGCGCGGGCAGGTCCCCGGGCGGACCCGGTTCGCGACGCCGTCCAGCGCCCGCCCGAGCGTGAACGACGCGACCGCGAGCGAGCCGATGCCCACCCCGAGCGCGAACAGCCTGCTCTGTTCGGCCTGCCGCCCCACGTTCTCCAGCAGGCTCGCGGTGAGCGGGCTGAGCCCGGTGGTCCGCACCAGCTCGCGCAGGGTCGTCCCGGACCACCAGAACCCGAGGAGCGCGACGAGGATCAGGACACACGGCAGCAGCCACACGAAGATCCGGAAGGCCAGCGCGGCGGCCAGCAGCGGGCCGGCGATCTCCAGGTCCCGCCGGAGCACCCGCCCGGTCAGCCGGACCGCGGGGAACCGGCCCGCCGCCGAGGCGAACCCCGCGCGCGCGGCGGTGGTCCTCACTCCCGGCCGTGCGCGACGACCGCCCAGATCACGAGCACGTCGATGGCGATGACGATGGTGGACTGCACCGGCGCGACGTTGAGGAACGCCAGGTGCGACAGCGCGTTGAACCCGACCAGCAGCACCGCCACCACGCGGGCCCACATCGCCCCGAACCCGAGCGCGACGCCGGTCGCGACCGCGAGCACGCCGACCACGAGGTGGATCCAGCCCCAGCCGGTGAGGTCGACGACCAGGGTGCCCTCGGGGCCGACGACGTAGTGGTCGTCCGCGGCCAGCGCGACGATGCCCATCACCGTGGTGAACAGCCCGGCCAGGACCACCATCACGGCGCCGAACAACAACCACCCGCTGCCGCGTTCCCCCGTCACCCTGCCGAGCCCGGTGGCCCGCTGGGAATTCATGTAAGCCTGGTCGCGCAGGTACGCCTGATCCGCCATGGCCGCCTCCGATCCGCGGGAACGTCCGGCCACAGTGCGCCCTCGCGCCACGCCGCTCTTCGCCTGCGACGGGTGAGCGCACGTGCCCGTGGCCCGGTTACCGTCGCCGGATGGGGACGACGGCTGTGACGCGGCGCCGTGGCGGCACGGTGCTGCTCACCCTCGCGACCGGGCAGTTCCTGATGACCCTGGACACGTCGGTGATGAACGTGTCGATCGCGACCATCGCGAACGACCTGGGCACGACCGTCACCGGGATCCAGACCGCGATCACCCTGTACACGCTGGTGATGGCGATGCTGATGGTCACCGGGGGCAAGATCGGGGCGCTGATCGGGCGGCGGCGGGCGTTCGCGATCGGGTGCGTGGTCTACGGCTGCGGCTCGCTCACGACCTCGCTCGCCCCCGGGCTGGGCGTGCTCATCGTGGGCTGGTCGGTGCTGGAGGGGCTCGGCGCCGTGCTGATCATGCCGGCGATCGTGGCGCTGGTCGCGTCGAACTTCGAGCAGGCGCAACGGCCGCGGGCCTACGGGCTGGTCGCCTCCGCCGGCGCGATCGCGGTCGCCGTCGGCCCGCTCGTCGGCGGGCTGGTGACCACCTACTTCTCGTGGCGCTGGGTGTTCGCCGGCGAGGTGCTGATCGTGCTCGTCATCCTGGTGCTGGCGCGCCGGATGGCCGACCCCGGGCGCGGCGAACGCCCGGCGCTCGACTTCGCCGGGACGGCGATGTCCGCCCTCGGGCTGGGCCTGGTGGTCTTCGGCGTGCTCCGGTCGGGGACGTGGGGCTGGATCCTGCCGGGTCCGGGCGCCCCGGCGGTGCTCGGGCTGTCCCTGGTCCTGTGGCTGGTGCTGGCGGGCGGGGTCGTGCTGTGGTTGTTCCTGCTGTGGGAGCAGCGGCGGGTCGCCCGCGGCCGGGAGCCGCTGGTGGACCCGGCGATGCTGGGCAACCGGCGGTTGCGGGCCGGCCTCATGGTGTTCTCCGGCCAGTACCTGATCCAGGCCGGGCTGTTCTTCGTCGTCCCGCTGTTCCTGTCCATCTCGCTCGGTCTGTCCACGGTGGAGACCGGGTTGCGGTTGCTGCCGCTGTCGGTGACGTTGCTGGCCGCGGCGGCCGGGATCCCGAAGCTGTGGCCGCGCATCTCGCCGCGCCGGGTCGTGCGGGCCGGGCTGGTGACGTTGTTCGTCGCGCTCGTGGCCTTCTTCGCCGCACTGGACGCGGGCGCCGGTCCGGAGGTCACCACGGTCCCGATGCTGCTGGCCGGGCTGGGCATCGGCGCGCTGGCCTCGCAGCTGGGCAGTGTCACGGTGTCGGCGGTGCCCGACGAGCGCAGCAGCGAGGTCGGCGGGCTGCAGAACACGTTCACCAACCTCGGCGCCTCGCTGGGCACCGCGCTCGCCGGCTCGGTCCTCATCGCGGTCCTCACGTCGTCGTTCCTCGACGGCATCCGCGACAACCAGGCCGTGCCGCCCCAGGTGACGGCGCAGGCGGAGGTGCGGCTGGCCGGTGGCGCGCCGTTCGTCTCGGACGCGGCACTGGAGGCGAACCTGGCCGCGGCGGGGGTTCCGGCCCCGACGGCGGACGGCATCGTGGAGTCCAACCGGGACGCCCGCGTCCAGGGTCTGCGTGCCGCGATCGCGGTGCTCGCGCTCGCCGCCGTCGTCGCGCTCTTCTTCACCCGCCGCATCCCGCAGGAGCAGCCGGGCGGCTCACCCGGGGCGGGTGAGGACAGCCGCCGCGGCGGTCCGGGCGGGCACGGCGGAGACGGTGACGGCGGTGCGGGAGCAGGCGGGCTCGCCGCTCCGCCGGGGGCCGGATCGCCCGGCCGGGATGAGCAGCACCCGGTGCCGCCGCTCTAGCCTCCCGCGGATGGAAGAGCCCCCGAACCCGCGGCTGTCGCCCGACGGTCTGGCGCCGTCCCGCGATCTGCTGCCGCGGGCGCTGGTGGTGCTGCTCGGCGCGGCCGCGGTGGTCGTGGTCGTCGCCGGGGTCCGCGCCGCCGGCTGGCTGGTCGGCCCGGTGTTCACGGCGATGGTGATCGTGATCGCCGTGTCGCCGGTGCAGGACCGGCTCCGCCGCCGGGGGTGGCCGGCGTGGCTGACCACCACCGTGCTCGTCATCCTGGTCTACGGGGTCCTCGCGCTGCTGACGCTGGGCATCGTCGTGTCCCTCGCGCGGCTGGCGGGCCTGGTGCCGCAGTACACCGGGCAGGCCGCCGAGGTCGTCCGCGACGCCTCGGTGGGGCTGTCCCGGCTCGGCATCGGACCGAATCAGCTGCGCGCCGCCGCCGAATCCCTCGACCTGGGCAGGCTCACCGGCCTGCTGACCGCCCTGCTCGCCGACATCGCCGGACTGGTGTCGAACCTGGTGTTCCTGCTCGCGTTGCTGCTGTTCCTGAGCGTCGAAGCGGGTGGCGCGGGGCAGCGGATCGCCGCGATCGCCACCGACCGCCCGTCCGTGAGCGCCGCGCTGCGCGGGTTCACTCGCGGCACCCGGCGCTACCTCGTGGTCACGACGGTGTTCGGGCTCGTCGTGGCGGCCCTGGACGCGCTGGTGCTCGCGGTGATCGGCATCCCGCTGGCGCTGACCTGGGGGCTGCTGTCGTTCGTCACCAACTACATCCCGAACGTCGGGTTCCTGATCGGGCTGGCCCCGCCCGCGATCCTCGGCCTGCTCACCGGCGGCGTCGGCCGGATGGTGCTGGTGATCGTCTGCTACGGCGTCATCAACTTCGTGCTGCAGTCGCTGATCCAGCCGCGGTTCGTCGGCGACGCGGTCGGATTGTCGGTGACGGTGACGTTCGTGGCGCTGGTCTTCTGGGCGTGGCTGCTGGGGCCGCTCGGCGCGATCCTGGCGATCCCGATGACCCTGCTGGCCAAGGCGCTGCTCGTGGACCTCGATCCACGCGCCCGCTGGGCGGACGTGCTGCTGCGGTCCGGGCAGCGCGGGCCGCCGGAATCCCGGCGCCGGGAGGCGCTGTTCGCGCGGTGGCCGCACCGCGCGGCGGCCGGACGGAAGGAGTAGCGATGTCTCGCCTGTCGATGGGGCCTGGATCCGGCGTGGTGGCCGGGTACCGCGACGCCATCCCGCTGGACCGGTGGGCGCGGGTCACGGCGGGCCGTCTGCTCGCCGACGAACAGCCGCGGCGGTGGGCGCACAGCCAGGGAGTCGGGCGCAAGGCCGAAGGCACGGCGCTCGCGCTGGCGCCGGCCGACCGTCCGGTGCTGGTCGCCGCGGCCTGGTTGCACGACATCGGGTACGCCGCCGCGGTCGGGGGCGTGGGCCTCCACCAGCTCGACGGCGCGTGCTACCTCCGCAGTGTCGGCGTGCCGCTGCGCGTGTGCGCGCTCGTCGCGCACCATTCCGGCGCGGACGCGGTGGCCGCGCTGGTCGGTCTCGGGCGGCGGCTCGCGGAGTTCCCGGACGAACGCGGACCGGTCCGGGACGCCCTGTGGTACTGCGATCTGACCACCAGCCCGGACGGGCTGCCGGTGTCGTACCGCACCCGGCTGCTGGAACTGCGGGCGCGCCGCGGCCCGGACGATCCCGTCGTGCGCGCGCTGGCCGTCAACGGCGCGGAGCGGGCCGCGGCGGTCCGGCGCACCGAGGACCTGCTGTTGTCCGTCCGGTTCGGACAGCGGGCGGAGGTGGACGGTGATCGGCGGACCGGCTGACCGGACCGCCGTCCGGACGGCGGGCAGACGGCGCGCGGCCGGCATCTACGGGGCGATCGTCACCGCGGCGATCCTGACCGCGGTGGGCGAGCAGCTGCCCACCGCGGCACTGGCGGTCGCCGTCGTGGTCACGCTCCTGGTCTACTGGTCCGCCGAGGAGTTCGCGGAGATCGTGGGGGAGCAGACCTCCCGCGGCGGGCTGCCGACCCGCGCCCAGGTGCGGGCGGAGTTGCGCGCGACGTGGCCGATGGTGACCGCGTCCTACGGTCCGCTCGCCGCGCTCCTGCTGGCCCGGCTGGCCGGCGCCACACCGCTCACGGCGGCCAACGTCGGGCTCGCGACCGCGGTGGTCCTCCTGGTGGTCCACGCCTGGTCGGCGGCGCGGACCGCGCGGCTGCGCGGGGTCCAGCTGGTGGTGACGACGTGCGTGGCCGGTCTGCTCGGGGTGGTCATGATCGTGTTGAAGAACCTGGTTCTGCTGCACCTGCACTGACCGGGACCCAGCCGTTCCCGGTGCGGCGGCGGAACGCGTCCACGGCGGCGGAGACGGTGGGGTAGAAGTGGTCCGGATCCAGCGTGCGGGTCAGCTCGTAGCGGTCGATCTTGCGCCGCACCGGGTCCTTCAGCTCGGCGAGCACGAGGTGCGTGCCGCGCGCGTTGAGCTCGTCGTCGAGGTCCCGCAGCATGTCCGCGGCCGTGGTGTCCACATCGGTCATCGGTTCGGCGGCGACGACGATCCAGTGCGGCGCCGGGTCGCGCGCCGCGAGCCGGCGCACCGCTTCCCGGAAGGTCTTGGCGTTGGCGAAGATCAGCGGCGCGTCGAACCGGAAGATCACCAGCCCGGCCGGCCGCCGCGCGTCCGGGTAGGACCGGACGTCGTGGTAGCCGGGCACCCCGTCGGCCTTGCCCAGTTCGGTCTGGTACGGCAGCCACGCGTGCCGGAACACGTTGAGGATGGACAGCACCACCGCGACCGCGATCCCGGGCAGCACGCCCAGCAGCGCGACGCCGAGGAGGGCCGCGGCCGACAGGAGGAACTCGGTCCGGCGTTGCCGCCACAGCCGCGCGGTCCCCCGGAGGTCGGCGAGCGACAACGCCGCGGTGATGACGATCGCGGCGAGCACCGGTTGCGGCAGGTTCCGGAACAGGCCGGGCGCGACCAGGATCATGATCGTGATCAGGACGGCGCCGACGACGCCGGTCAGCTGGGTCCGCGCGCCGGCCTGCTGGGCGACCGCGGTGCGCGATCCGCTGGTGCTGACCGGGAAACCCTGGAACAGCCCGGCCGCCAGGTTCGCCACGCCGATGCCCGCCATTTCCCGGTTGCCGTGGACCTCCTGCCCGGTGCGGGCGGCGAACGCCGACGCCGTGGAGATCGTGTCGGCGAGCGAGACCAGCGCGATGCCCAGCGCGCCGGCGAACAGCGGAGCGAGGTCGGACAGGCCGATGTCCGGAATGGACAGCGGCGGGAAACCCCGCGGCAGCACACCGACCAGGTCGACGCCGCGTGCGGCGAGGCCGAACAGCGGGACCGCGGCGATCGCCAGCACCACCACGACGAGCACCGCGGGGATCTTGGGCAGCCAGCGCTGCAGCAGCAGGATCGCGGCGACGCCGGAGATCCCGACCGCGGCGGCGGCGCCGTTGACCTCGCCGCCGAAGATCCCCCGCGCCACGGCGCCGATCTCGGCGACGAGGCCGTCGGCGTCGACGCTGAACCCGCACAGCTTCGGCAGCTGCCCCACCACGATGGTCAGTGCGAGGCCGTTGAGGTAACCGATCATCGTCGGCTTGGAGATGAGGTCCGCGATGAAGCCCAGCTTGGCCACCGACGCGACGATCATGATGGCGGCGACGAGGATCGCGAGCATCGAGGCGAGCGCGACGGCGCGCCCGGGGTCGCCGTCTGCCGCGGCGAGCGGCAGGATCGTCGCGGCGATCATCGGCCCCAGGGAGGAATCCGGCCCCAGCACGAGGATCCGCGACGGCCCGAACACGGCGTACCCGAGCAGGCACAGGATCGACGTGTACAGCCCGGTGATCGCGGGCAGGCCGGCCAGCTCCGCGTACGCCATTCCCTGCGGCACCAGCAGCGTCGTGAGGACGACGCCGGCCACGAGATCCTTCGCCAGCCAGCGGCGCTGGTACGACCTGATCTGCCGCAGGCCGGGAACCCAGTGGGACATGACGAAACCCTTCCCCAGGCGATGGTAACCGGGCGGCCGCTTCCCGGCCCGGGGCCTCGGTCCCCACCGGAGGAGACGAAAGACCCTTGACGGAACAGCCTGCCGTTCCGATGCCAGGGCGAGTGCGCGCCGACCGTCCGGTTCGGACAGTGGGTGCGCCGCCGGCTCAGGCGGGGCCGGGTGGGGGAGGAGCGCAGGCGGCCGGGCGCCGGTCGTGCCGCCACGTGCCTCCGGTTCAGCCGAGCCCGTAGCGCTTCAGCTTGCGGTAAAGCGTCGCGCGGCCGATGCCGAGCAGGGCGGCCGCCCGGACGCGGTTGCCGTCCGCGGTGCGCAGCGCTTCGGCGACCGCGGCGCGTTCGGCTTTCTCGAGTTCGCTCAGCCGGGGCCGGGTGGGGGAGGAGCGCAGGCGGCCGGGCAGGTGGCGGGCGCCGATCGTGCCGCCGCCTGCCTCGGCCGCGGCTCCGCTGATCACGGCCTTCAGCTCGGCCAGGTTGCCCGGCCAGTCGTGCCGCTGCAGCACGGCCCGGGCCTCGTGCGTGAGCCGCGCCCCGAAGCGGTTCGCCAGCTCCGGGATGTCCGCCGTGCGCTCACGCAGGCTCGGCACCCGGATCTCGGCCGGCGCCCAGCGCGTCCGCAGCGGAGCCAGCGCGGGGCCAGGGACCATCGTCGCCACCACGTGGGCCGCGTGCTCGCCGGCGAGGAGGTCCGCCAGCCGCCCGGCACGGGCGGGATCGAGCCGTTCCAGGTGCCGCACCAGCACGGCTTCTCCCGCGAGCGCCTGCGCCACCGCCTCCACCGGCTCGTCCGCCTCGACGACGACCGGTTCGCCCAGCAGCGCCCGCGCGACGCTCGCCTTGCCCACGCCCGGCTCGCCGAGCAGCAGCACCGGCCGGGATCGGGCCCGCGTGAGCGCCCGCTCCAGCGATCGCCACGGCGGGGAGCTGCCCGCGAGCCCGGCGGCGGCGAACAGGCCGGGCCCGGCTCGTCGCCGGGGCGGGCGGGCCGCGGTGACGGTGACCAGCAGCCCGCCCGGCGCGGCGGGGGCGAGGCGGACCGTGAGCCGGTCGCCGAGCGTGAGTTCGCCGGACGGCGCCCGCCCGTCCCGGGCCGCCTCGACCGCGTACGACTCCAGGGTGTCCAGGTCCTGGGGGCTCAGCAGGTCCGCTGCCGCGTCGCTGACGATGCGCGTCCGCCCGTCGAGCACGGCGACCGCCTCCCGGCCGGGCGCGGCGGCGAGGTAGGTCTCCAGCAGCCGCCGCTCGCGCGCCGGGGCGGCGTGCAGCAGCTCCCGCTCGATGGTGCGGCTCGCCGTGCGCGCGAGGGCGTCCAGCACGGCCAGCGGCGCGGACAGGTCGCACACCACGGCGATCGCGCCGCTGATCCGGCGGGTGATCGGGTCGGTCACCGGCGCGCCCGCGCACACCGTGTCCTGGTACAGCTCGAACAGGTGCTCCGGGCCGCCGATCAGGACCGGTTCGCGGGTGCTCAGGACGTGGCTGATGCCGTTGGCGCCGGTGGTGCTCTCGGACAGGTCCGCGCCGGGCCGGGTGTCGATGCGCTCCAGGTGCGCCCGCATCGGCTCGTCGCCGGCCCAGCAGCCCACGATCCGCGCGTGGCTGTCGCTGAGCACCACCGCCGCGCGCAGCCCGGACAGGTCTTCGGCGAGGCCGGCCAGCACCGGCGTGGCGGCCCGCACCAGCTGGCTCTCCGGCGCCACCGGCACCGCGGGCACGTGGTCACGCGTCACGTCGGCGCCGGTGAACCACGACCGCCGCCAGGCCGCCGACAGCCACTCGGGCAGGTCGTCCGGCAGTCGCCGCTCGGTGAGGAACTCCTCGCGAGCCCGGCGCAGCCGCGCGAGCCCGTCCCGCGTGTCGATCTGATACGCCATCCGCTGTCACTCCGTTGTGGTCACGGATCTTCCCGCCCCAGTGTGCCCGGGCGCGCGGCCGCCGGGGGTGTCTCAAAGTGAGACAACCGCGCGACGGGCCGGATTTCCATCCTGGGCGCATGACGAACGATTCGGTAGCCCCACGGGAAAGCGCCCGGCCGGCGGCCCGCTCGGCGGCCGACGCCGAAGCCGACGTGGTCGTGGTCGGCGGCGGTGGCGCGGGCCTGCCCGCCGCCCTGTTCAGCCGGTGGCTCGGCAACGAGGTCGTGCTGCTGGAGAAGGCGGCCGAGCTGGGCGGCACGGCGAAGAAGGCGGCGTTCTGGTACTGGGTGCCCAACAACGAGGCGATGCGCGCCCTGGGCATCGAGGACCGGTTCGAGGACTTCCTCCGCTACGTCGCGCGGCTGTCCCAGCCCACCCGCTACGACCCGGCCCGGGCGGACGCCGGGCTGAGCGAGTGGGAGCTGTCCATGGTCCGCGCCATCTACGACAGCGCCGCCCCGGCCGCCGAGCTGCTGCGCGACCGCGGCGCCCTGACCTACCGGCACTGCCCGGACGTGCCGGACTACTGGTCGCAGCTGCCTGAGGACAAGGCGCCGACCGGGCGGGTGCTGGTGCCGGCGGACGCGCGGGAGTCGATGTCCGACGGCGGGGTGTGCGCGGTGCGGCAGATGTCCGCCGCGGCCGAGCGCGACGGGGTGGACGTGCGCACCGGGCACCGCGTCCAGCGGCTGATCCTCGACGGCGGCCGGGTCGCCGGGGTCGAGGCGACCACCGCAGGCGGGCGGACGGTGCGGGTGCTGGCGCGCAAGGGCGTCGTGTTCGCCACCGGCGGCTTCACACACGACGACGAACTGCGCCGCAACCACCTGAGCGTGCCCGCCTACCGAGGCTGCGCCGCCTCGACCAACGAGGGCGACTTCGTGCGCATCGCCGCCGGGGTGGGCGCGCAGCTCGGGAACATGAACTACGCCTGGATGTGCCCGGTGCCGCTGGAGCGCTCCGGGAGACCGGATCTGGTCGGGATGTTTTCGGTGGCCGGCGACTCGATGATCTTCGTCGACCGGCACGGCCGCCGCGTCGCCAACGAGAAGATGCCCTACAACGAGGCCGCGCAGACGTTCTTCCAGTGGGACCCGGCCGAGGGCGGCTACCCGAACCTGGTGCTGGTGCAGATCTGGGACCAGCGCAGCCAGGACCACTCCGCCAGCGACGAGTACGGCCGTCTCATCGTCCCGCCCGGTGCGGACGATTCGCACGTGATCCGGGCGGACACGCTGGAGGAGCTGACCGAACGGATCCGCGAACGGCTGGCCGCCAACGCGGGCAGGACCGGCGGCTTCACCCTCGCCGATGACTTCGCCGCGAACCTGCCCGCCACCATCGAGCGGTTCAACGGCTTCGCCCGGGCAGGAAAGGACGCCGACTTCGCGCGCGGTGAGACGCCGATCGAGCTGGTGTTCAACGGCCCGGTGAAGGACGAACCCGGCCGCGCCAACCCCACGATGTGGCCGATCAGCGACACCGGCCCCTACTACGCCGCACTGGTCACCGGCGGGACGCTGGACACCAAGGGCGGGCCGCGCACCGACGCCGACGGCCGTGTCCTGGACGACCTCGGCGAGCCGATCCCCGGCCTGTTCGGGGTCGGCAACTGCGTCGCGTCCGCCTCCGGGCGCGCGTATTGGGCCGGGGGCGCGACGCTCGGCCCGATCCTGGCGTTCGCCCACCGCGCCGCCTCCGCCGTCGACCGGGCCGCCGTGCCCGCCTGAACCGGGAGCAATCCATGGCCGTCACCACCCAGACCATGACCGACGAGCAGCGCAAGTCCGTCGCGCTGGAGTACCTCAAGGCCTTCGACAACGGGAGCGTCACCTCGACCGGCGGCAGCATCCTCGACCTGTTCGCCGACGACGCGCAGGTCTGCTTCCCCAAGTGGGGACTGGCCGACGGGAAGGAGGAGATCGGCAGGCTGTTCGGCGACGTCGGCGGCACGCTGAAATCCATCAAGCACCACTACGCCGAGTTCACCTGGGTCTTCTCCGGCGGCGACCTGCTCGTCGTGGAGGGCACCAGCCACGGCGAGCACCGGGACGGCCCGTGGCGGGCCGGCGTGCCCGAGTGGGGCGCCGGGCGCTGGTGCGACGTGTTCGAGATCCGCGACTTCAAGATCCAGCGCTGCTTCATCTACCTGGACCCCGACTACGCGGGCCAGGACACCGACCGCTACCCGTGGCTGAAGGGACAGTCCTGATGGGACGCATGGACGGCAAGGTCGTCGCGATCACCGGCGCCGCCCGCGGGCAGGGCCGCGCGCACGCCCTGCGGCTGGCCGAGGAGGGCGCCGACGTCATCGTCACCGATCTCGCGGCGCCGGTGGACACCGTCGCCTACCCGGCGTCCACACCGGACGATCTCGCGGAAACCGTGGCGGGCGTGGAGAAACTGGGCCGCCGCGCCGTGTCGTTCGTGGCGGACGTGCGCGACTTCGACACGCTGAACGCGGGCCTGGCCGGTGCGGTGGCCGAGCTGGGGCGGCTCGACGTGGTGGTCGCCAACGCCGGGATCCTCAACGCGGTCAAGCCGTCGTGGGAGCTCTCCGGCGCGGAGTGGCAGACGATGATCGACATCAACCTCGGGGGCGTCTGGCACACCACCAAGGCGGCGATCCCGCACCTGATCGACGGCGGCGGCGGTGGAGCGATCATCCTGATCAGCTCCACCGCCGGCTTGCGCGGCATCCCCAACATCGCGCACTACAACGCCGCCAAGCACGGAGTGCTCGGGTTGCAGCGCACGCTGGCCAACGAGCTGACGCCGCACCGGATCCGGGTCAACTCGGTGCACCCGACCAACGTCCGCACGACGATGATCGAGAACGACTCGAGCGCCCGGATCTACCGGCCGGATCTGGAGAACCCGACCTTCGCCGACACCACCGACGCGCTCGCGCGCATCAACATGTGGCCGGTGCCCTACCTCGACGTCGAGGACGTGGCCAACGCCGTGCTGTTCCTGGCCAGCGACGAGGCCCGCTACATCACGGGCGTCGCGCTGCCGGTCGACCTCGGGATGAGCCAGAAGTACTCCGGCGCCTGAGGTCAGGCCGTGGTCGCGGCGGTCTCGTCCGCGGCGGCCTTGGCCTGCGCGGCGGCGACCCGCTCGGCGTGGCTGGGCGGGTTCGCCGGCACGTGCTCGGGGCGCTTGGCTTCCATCTCCTTGCGCAGCACCGGCACGACCTCCTCGGCGAGCAGGTCGATCTGCTCCAGCACCGTCTTCAGCGGCAGGCCGGCGTGGTCGATGAGGAACAGCTGGCGCTGGTAGTCGCCGACGTCCTCGCGCATGCTCGCGTACCGGTCGATCACCTGCTGCGGGCTGCCGACCGTCAGGGGGGTCGTCGCGGTGAAGTCCTCCATCGACGGGCCGTGGCCGTAGACCGGGGCGTTGTCGAAGTAGGGGCGGAACTCGTTCCACGCGTCCTGCGAGTTCTTGCGCATGAAGACCTGCCCGCCGAGGCCGACGATCGCGGTGTCGGCCGGGCCGTGGCCGTAGTGCTCGAAGCGCTGGCGGTAGAAGCGCACCATCTGCTTCGTGTGCGACATGGGCCAGAAGATGTTGTTGTGGAAGAAGCCGTCGCCGTAGTAGGCGGCCTGCTCGGCGATCTCCGGGCTGCGGATCGAGCCGTGCCAGACGAACGGCGGGACCCCGTCGAGCGGGCGCGGGGTGGCGGTGAAGCCGCGCAGGGGAGTGCGGAAGTTGCCCTCCCAGTCGACCACGTCCTCCTCCCAGAGGCGGCGCAGCAGGGCGTAGTTCTCGATCGCCAGCGGGATGCCCTGGCGGATGTCCTGGCCGAACCACGGGTAGACCGGGCCGGTGTTGCCGCGGCCCATCATCAGGTCCATCCGGCCGCCCGAGATGACCTGCAGCATGGCGTAGTCCTCGGCGATCTTCACCGGGTCGTTGGTGGTGATCAGCGTGGTCGAGGTGGACAGGATGATGTCCTTGGTCACGCCGGCCAGGTAGCCGAGCATGGTGGTGGGGGAGGACGCGACGAACGGCGGGTTGTGGTGCTCGCCCGTGGCGAAGACGTCGAGCCCGGCCTGGTCGGCGTGCTGGGCGATGGTCAGCATCGACCGCACGCGCTGGGTGTCGTCCGGAGTTTCGCCGGTCGTCGGATCCGTGGTCACGTCGCTGACGGAGAAGATCCCGAACTGCATGACAGCCTCCTGCTGATCTGGTGTTCGGCCGGTAAAACGTCTCGCGCGGAAGAATATTCCTGGCGAGACTATCAGGAGGCCGTGCCGAAGTCCGGTGGACCGCAGCGTCGCGCCAGGGAGGCCGGCCGGTGCGGCTACCGGCCGGCCCGGCGCCGGTGCGCGTCCGGGTCCAGGTTGGTTCCGCAGATGGTGATCAGTGCCCGCCCGGCGGAAGGGGTGCCCGTGGCCGGGCAGGCCGCGGGCAGCTCGTGCGGCGGCCAGGGCCCTTCGCGGATGTGGCGATCCGGCGGCCCCGGCGGGCGTCCGGGGCCAGGTTGCTCCCGCGGAGGGTGGTCACTGCTGCCCGGCGAAGCACGGCCCGTGGTCGACAGCCAGTGGGCAGCTCGTGCGGCCGCCAGGACCCCTCGCGGGTGTGGCGATCCGGCGGGCGTCCGGGCCACGTTGCTCCTGCGGTCACTGCTGCCCGGCGAAGCGCTGCCCGTGGTCGGCATCCGGTAGGCAGCTCGTGCGCCGGCCAGCGCCCCTCACCGTGACGGTGACGGTGGTCGGCGCAGGCCGCGGACCGGTGCGGCTGTCCGCCGGCCCGAGCCGGTGCGTGTCCGGCGACACGCTGCTCCCGCAGAGAGCGATCACTGCCGCCTGGCGAAGCGGTGCCGTGCATCCGGTGGGCAGCTCGTGCGGCCGCCAGGGCCCCTCGCGAGTGCGGCTACCGACTGGTCCAGCGCCGAAACGCATCCGGATCCACGTTGCTCCCGCAGATGATCGTCACCACGTGCCGCCCGGCGAAGCGGTCCCGGTTCTCCAGCACCGCGGCCACCCCGAGCGCCGCCGACGGCTCCACCACCAGGCCGGCGTGGTCGAGCAGCAGCCGCATCCCCCGTGGTGATCGACTCCTCGCGCACCAGGACCGCCTCGTCGGCCACCTGCAGCAGGTCGTCCAGCACCTCCGGGATCGGGAAGCGCCCGGCGACGCCGTCGGCGATCGTGTCCGCCGACTCCGTCGTCACGACCCGCCGCTGCCGCCAGGACAGGGTCATCGCGGGCGCGCCCAGCGGCTGCACGCAGATCACCTCCACCCCGGGCGCGAGCGACTTCACCACGTGTCCCACCCCGGTCGCCATCGCCCCGCCGCCCAGGGCGATCAGGACGACATCGGCCGACGGCGCCTGCTCCACCAGCTCCAGCCCGATCGTCGCCGCGCCCTCGCACGTTTCGAGGTCCAGGCTGTCCTCCACCAGCCGGATCCCGTGCTGCCCCGCGATGTCCGCCGCCCGCTCCCGCGCCCGCTCGAAGTCGCCGTCCACCAGCTCCAGCCGCGCGCCCAGCGCCCGGATCCGGTCGAGCTTCGCCACGGGCGCGGACCGCGCGGCCACGACGGTGACGTCGAGCCCGCGGCGGCGGCCGGACCAGGCCAGCGCCTGCCCGAGGTTGCCCGCGCTCGCGCACACCACCGCGCCCGAGCCGAGCGCGTGAGCGATCACCTCGGTCGCGCGGCCCTTGAAGCAGCGCACCGGGTTGGCCGTTTCGAGCTTGACGCTCACCGCGCACCCGAGGACGGGTTCCAGGGCGTCGCAGCGGTACAGCGGCGAATCGAGGAACACCGGGTCGATCACCCGGCGGGCGGCCCGGATCCGGCCGGTGTCCAGGCGCGTCGTCAGCACAGCAGGTCCAGCACCACGTCCCGCAGCCCCGGCGCCAGTGCGATCGTCGACGCCGAGGACACCGTGTGGTCGCTGCCGTCGGCGTCCAGGACCAGCCCGCCGGCCTCCCGCACCAGCAGCACGCCCGCCATCGTGTCCCACGGCAGGTTCGACAGGATGATCGTCGCGTCCAGGCGGCCGTGCGCGACCCACGCCAGGTCGGCCGCGGCGGTGCCGATCATACGCACCCGCTCCGCCCGCGCGCCCAGCTGCTCCAGCAACGCCAGGCGCAGCCGGTTCTTCGGCCCGGCGTCCTCGCCCACCGCGAAATCGCCCAGCGACACCATCGCCTCGGACAGCGTGGTCGCCCCGGACACCCCGATCCGCGTGTCCCCGGCGAAGGCGCCGTAGTCCTCGACCGCGGTGTAGACCGTGTCCAGGAACGGCAGGTCGATCGCCGCCACGACGCTGCGCTCGCCGGACACCAGGGCCAGCGAGATCCCGGTGAGCGGGATGCCGCGGGCGAAGTTCGCGGTGCCGTCGACCGGGTCCAGCACCCACCACAGCTCGCCCCGCTCGCCGCCGTGCTCCTCGCCGACGAGCCCGATGTCCGGCGTCTCCCGCGCGAGGAACTCCCGCACCGCATCCTCGACCGCCAGGTCGATGTCGGTCACCAGGTCGCGTTCGCTCTTCGCGGTCACCGACCGCGGCGCGCGCGAGGTGACGATGCGCCGCCCGATCGCGACGGCCTCCCTGGCGACGGGCAGCAGGCTCAGGTGGTCCACGTCAGTGCTCCGCGACGTCGAAGGCGTCCACCTGCGGCAGGACGTGCCCGAGGCGGTCGCGCTTGGCGGTCAGGTACCGGATGTTGTCCGGGCTGGCCGGCGCCAGCAGCGGGACCCGCGCCGACACGCGGATCCCGTTCGACTCCAGCGCCGCGATCTTGTCCGGGTTGTTGGACATCAGCCGCACCGACCGCACGCCCAGGTGGCGCAGCACCCGCGCGGCCGGGCTGTAGTCGCGCACGTCGACCGGCAGCCCGAGGCTGGTGGCCGAGTCGACGGTGTCCAGCCCTTCGTCCTGCAGCACGTGTGTGCGCACCTTCGCCACCAGCCCGATCCCGCGTCCCTCGTGCCCGCGCAGGTACACCAGCACTCCGCTGCCTTCGCGCACGATCGCGTCCAGCGCGGCGTCCAGCTGTTCGCCGCACTCGCAGCGCACCGCGCCGAACACGTCGCCGGTGAGGCACTCCGAATGCACCCGCACCAGCACGTCGTCGCGGCGCAGCCGGCCGTGGGCGAGCGCGAGGTGCTCGGCACCGTCGCGGAACGCCACGCTCCGGAACTTGCCGCGCCGGGTGACCAGCGTCGATTCGGCGATCTCCATGGGTTCCCCTCGTCGTCGACCGGGAACTTGCCCTACCCGGTATACCTGATCTGATGAATCCGCTGCCGCCGGAGACCACCGACGACGTGCGCGGGGCCGCCGTGGCGGTGCTGCCCGTCGGGAGCCTGGAACAGCACGGCCCGCACCTGCCGCTGACCACCGACACCCTGATCGCCTGCGCGGTCGCGTCGCGGATCGCCCACGACCACGGCTTCTGGCTGCTGCCGCCGGTCACGGTGTCCTGCTCGCACGAGCACGCCGCGTGGCCGGGCACGGTGAGCATCTCGGTCACGACGCTGGTCGCGGTGGTCCAGGACGTCGCCGCCTCCCTGCGGGCTTCCGGCGTCGGCAGGCTCGTGCTGGTCAACGGGCACGGCGGCAACCACGTCCTGGCCAACGTCGTGCAGCAGGCCGGCGGCTCGATGGTCCTGTTCCCCACGTACGGCGAGTGGCAGGAGGCGCGCGTGGCGGCGGGCGTGCGCACCTCCAACGACGAGGACATGCACGCCGGAGAGCTGGAGACCTCGATCCTGCTCTGCACCGCCCCGGAGGTGGTCAGACCGGGCTACGAGACGGCGGACTCGCCACCCGGCGATCTGCGCCACCTCCTCTCGCTCGGACTGGCCCCCTACACGGAATCTGGCGTGGCCGGTCATCCGTCACTGGCTTCGCCGGAGAAAGGCCGGGCGGTGCTGGACGCGCTGGCCCGCGCGTTCCGGGCGCACCTGCCCCTTCTCGGGTCCTGAGCGCCAGGACCCCGGGCAGCGCCGCGACGAGCGAGAGCACCCCGTAGACGACGGCGGTGGCGATGCCCGCGGCCGCGCCGAGGCCGGTGGCTGAAAACGCGACCGCGGTGAACCCCTCGCGCGGCCCCCAGCCGCCGACGTTGAGCGGCAGCGCCATGACGACCAGCGCGAGGACGATCAGCGGGACGAGGGTGGTGACCGGCGCGGTCACCCCGGCCAGCCGCGCGGCGAGGAGGAACAGGGCGACGTGCCCGGCGATGGTGAGCGCCGACAGCGCCACGATGCCCGCCGCGGTGCGCCCGCCGACCAGGGCCCGGACGTCGGTGAGGGTCCGGGTGGCCGCGGCGCGCCAGGCCGGTTTCGCGGCGAGCAGCCCGGCGACCACGAGCGCGGCGCCGAGCAGGACGAGCAGCCCGGGGCCGGTGGACAGGCCGGGCAGCAGGTCCGGGTGGAGAGCGAGCGCGGTGACGCCGGCGACGAGCAGCACGGCCTGCCCGGCGAACCGTTCGAGCACGACGGCGCGGACGCCGCGGCCCACGTCGCCGGAGTCGCGGCCGTGGCTGACGGCGCGGTCGACGTCGCCGAGGACCCCGGCGGGCAGCACCGAGTTGAGCAGGGTGGAGCGGTAGTAGGCGGCGACCGCGGCCGGCAGCCGCAGCGGCAGGCCGAGGCCGCGCGTGACGAGGACCCACCGCCCGGCGGCGGTGACGGTGGTGAGCAGCCCGATCGCCAGCGCGAGCACGACCGATTCCGTGTCGATGAGCCGCAGCCCGGTGAGGAATGCGCCGGTGCCGACCTTCCAGACCAGGGTGGTGAGGATGCCGGCCGCGGCGAGCAGGCGGAGCCGCGGCCAGAGGCGGGCTGCCGTTGCGCGGGTGGTGGTGGGGGTGGTCATTGGGCTCCGATCGCTGGTGTGGGCACGGCCGATCGGGTGTCGGTGAGTCTGGGTGCGCCGGTGTCGGCCTTCCAGACGGGGGTGGTGAGGATCCCGGCCGCGGCGAGCAGACGCAGCCGAGGCCAGAGGCGGGCTGCCGTGCCGCGGGTGGTGGGGCTGGTCATTGGGCTCCGATCGCCGGGGTGGGTTTGGCCGATCGGGCGTCGGTGAGTCCGGGCAATCCGGCGGTGCCGACCTTCCCAGCGAGGGTGAGGATCCCGGCCGCGGCGAGCAGGCGGAGCCACGGCCAGAGGCGGGCTGCCGTGCCGCGGGGGGTGGGGCTGGTCATCGGGCTCCGGTCGTCGGCGCGGGCAGGCGTAGCCACCGCCACAGCCGCCCTCCCGGTGGCGCGGGTCGTCATCGGGCTCCGATCGCCAGCAGGTCGGTGTGGTGCACGACCACCTCCAGCTCACCCGCCGCGCAGGCGGCCAGCCGCCGCTGGGTGTAGGCCTCGGTGTCCAGCCACGGTTCCTGCAGCCGGGCGGCGGCGACCCAGCCGCGGAACCACTGTTCGGTCAGCTCACGCTGCTCCGGCCCGAGCCGCCACGGGCTGGGGGCGCGGTGCACCACCGCGCCGCGCCGCTCGAACGCCCACGTCGCCACCGCGATCGCGTCCGGGCCGAGCAGCGCGCCGCGCCGCTGGTGGGCGTTGAAGGCCGCGGCGAGGTCTGCGTCGAGCGGGTCCGCGGGTGTCAGCTCGACCCGCCCGGCGACCGACAACGTCAGCAGCGCCGCGCACCCCGCCGCGGCGCACGCGTCGGCGATCGTGTCGACATCGGACGGTGTCAGCAGGTCCAGCAGCGCCGAGGCGGTGAGCAGCGAGGTGCCGGTCAGGTCCAGCCCGTCGAGCTCGCCGCAGCGGGTCTCGAAGGTCGCCCCGCGGACCGAGGCGCGCGCGAGCAGGCCGGGGTCGCGGTCGTGCAGGACCCAGTGCTGCGGGACGCCCAGCCGCGGCGCGAGCCAGCGGCCCATCGATCCGGTGCCCGCACCGAGGTCGCGGACGACCAGCGGGGCGGGACGGTCGCCCAGCCACCGCCGCAGCGGGGTGAGCAGTTCCGCCGCCCGCGCGGCCGCGTCGGCGGGTTCGCGCAGCGCCAGCCAGTCCGGGGCGCAGCGGGTCGTGTCCGTGCTGCCGGGTGCGCCGGGTCCGGCGCCGTCCCATCGGTCGTGTGCCACACCCTTGTCACGGGCGCGCCCCCGGTTCCGGTTCAACCAGGATCCGGTCCATCACCCGCGCGGTGGTCGCCCACGGCAACAACCCGTCACGCCGGGAGCGGGCCGCCCGGCGCAGCGCCGACCGCGTTTCCGTCGAGGTCAGCCAGGTGCGCAGGGCCCCGGCCAGCGCGTCCACGTCGCCGGGCGGCACCACGATCCCGGGCGGCGACCCGTCCGCCGCCCGGCCGAGCGCCTCGGTCTCCACCGACGTCAGCACCGGGATCCCGCGTGCCAGCGCCTCCGTCACCACCATCCCGTAGGTCTCCGACCGCGACGGCAGCACCAGCAGCCCGGCCCGCGCGTACGCCTGCTCCAGCGCCGACCCGGTCAGCGGCCCGGTGATCGTCACCCGCGCCGCCAGCCCGTGCCGCGCCACCAGGTCCCGCACCCGCGCGGCGAACGCGGGGGAGCGGTGCACCGGCCCGACCAGCCGGCACACCCAGTCGAGGTCCGCCACCGCGGCCAGGGCCTCGACCAGCACGTCCTGCCCCTTGTGCGGGGTCAGCGACGCCACGCACAGCAGTTCCTCACCCGACGACAGCGGCGCGGGATCCGTGCCGGGCGTGACCACGTGCACCCGGTCCCGGGGCAACCCGTGGTGGCGCACCAGCCGCGCGGCCGTCCGCGCGCTGGGCGTGACCACCGCCGAAGCCGCCCGCAACGTCGAGCGTTCCAAGGCGTCCAGCTCCGCGTGCGCTCCGGTCTCGTCGGCCAGCGGCATGTGCACCAGCACCACCAGCCGCAGCCGCGCGGCGTGCGGCACCACCACGTCCGGCACCCCGCACGCCACGAGCCCGTCGATCACCACCAGCGACCCCCGTTCGGCGGCCGCCAGCGCGCGGTCCAGCGCGGCGCGCGCCGCCTCAGACGGGTGCGGCCACGACCCGGGGATCGCGACCTCCCGCACCGGCCTGCCCAGCGCGGTCAGCTCGCGGCTGATCCGCCGGTCGTAGACGTTGCCGCCGCTGGGCAGTTCCGGATCGTCGACGTCACCCGGCAGGATGAAGATCACGGTCGTAGCTCGCCCACGCCACGTGCGATTCGCGCAGTGTCACCGAGATCCCCGCCAGCCCGTGCGCGCCCTCGCCGAGCGCACCCGAGTGCACGCGGTCGGCGAGCCGGTCGGCGATCACCTTCGCCAGGAATTCCGTGGACGTGTTGACCCCGGCGAACTCCGGCACCTCGTCCAGGTTGCGGTAGTTGAGGTCGGCCAGCACGGCGCCCAGCTGCTGGGTCGCCAGCCCGATGTCGACGACGATGTTGTCCGCGTCCAGTTCGGCGCGGCGGAACGTCGCGTCCACCACGAAAGTCGCCCCGTGCAGGCGCTGGGCGGGGCCGAACACCTCGCCGCGGAAGCTGTGGGCGACCATCACGTGGTCGCGGACGGTGACGCTGAACAAGGGCCCTCCTACGGGTAGACGACGCGGTGGCACAGCGCGGGGATCGCGCCCGAGGCCAGCCCCGGCATGACCGACGGCAGGTCCTCGAACGCGCACTCCCCGGTGATCAGGGTGTCGAAGACGGGATCGGCGAGCAGCTCCAGCGCAAGCGCGAGCCGGTCGCCGAAGCCGCGCCGCGACCGCCGGGCCGGGGACACCATGCCGACCTGGCTGCCGCGGATCGTCAGCCGCCGCGAGTGGAAGAACTCGCCGAGCGGCACGCTGACCCGCCGGTCGCCGTACCAGCTCAGTTCGACGACCTCGCCCTCCGACGCGACCAGCTCCAGCGCCCTGGCCAGGCCGGCATCGGTCCCGCTCGTGTGCACCACGAGGTCGCAGCCCTCGGCGGCGTCGCCGGGCAGGGCGAACTCCACGCCCAGTGCCGCCGCCACCGCGGCCCGCTCCGGGTCCACGTCGACCAGCTGCGCCCGCACCGCCGGGAAGCGCGCCAGCAGCGCCGCGACCGCGCAGCCGACCATGCCGCCGCCGACCACGGCGACCCGGTCGCCGAGCAGCGGCGCGGCGTCCCACAGCGCGTTCACCGCCGTCTCCACGGTGCCGGCCAGGATCGCCCGCCCCGCGGGCACCGCGTCCGGCACCGGCGTGACCGCGCCGGCCGGGACGACGAACCGGGTCTGGTGCGGGTAGAGCGTGAACACCGTGCGCCCGGTCAGCTCCGGCGGCCCGTCCTCGACCACGCCGACGTTGAGGTAGCCGTACTTCACCGGCCCCGGGAACCCGCCCTCCTGGAACGGCGCGCGCATCAGCTCGTGCTGGCTCGCCGGGACCGCGCCGCGGAAGACGAGCGTCTCGGTGCCCCGGCTGACGCCCGAGAACAGCGTCCGGACCTCGACTTCGTCCGGCCCGCGCTCCGGCAGCGGGGCCGTCCGGACCTCACCCGGCCCCGGCGGGTTGAACCAGAACGCCCGTGCGGCACGTGTCATGGGCACACCTCCGGCGAAGGGACACGATCACCATGATCGTCCAGACCCAGCGTGGCACGGTTGCCGCCGGCCAGGAACAGGCCCTGGCGGCGTGCGGCCTGATCGTGCTGCTGAACGTGCTCGCGATGACCCTGGGCGTGGGGCTGCTGGGCTGGCTCGCCGGCGCCGCCTACGGCGCGGCGTTGCTGGGCCTGCTCGGCGCCGCCCAGTGGGCCGCCTTCGGCGCGATGTTCGGCGGCGGCACCGTCGTG